>DATMNR010000489.1:0-9133 GCA_035568795.1 Ktedonobacteraceae bacterium | reverse complement strand
CCTTGCGGTCGCCCTTGGGGTGGGGTTGCGTGGCCCTTGTCTTGCCTATCGGGTGAGACACGCTTTCCCTCATACTACATACTAACTTGACGCCAATTGGATAGGCCCTCGGGGGTGCCCATCACTCCCTGTCTCCTGGCCCTTTTGCTCACATTTGTCATTCTTCGCTGACGCTCAGAATGACAAACGGTAAGGGAAGAATGACACTGGGTGACTGATTCATCGGCCCTCGGCGCCACACTAGATCCTATGAATCTCTACGCCAACAATGCCTCGAACTGTTTCCGATCGAGTTGTTCCTGAGTCATCAACGCATCCGCAAGTTTGGTGAGTTGATCATAATGCTCGTGTAACAGTTTACGCGCCATTTCATACCCTTCACGCAGGATTCGCAGGACTTCACGATCAATCAAAGAAGCCAGCGATGTACTTGTGGCAGGATTCGTGTCTGGAGCAGCCATGGCAAACTTATACTGTGGTCTCGCAGGCATATCACCACCATGCAGCAATAAGTTGCCATCAACATCCATAACGAGTGAACGAGGAACAACCGGCATGTCGTCAAGCTCGACACGGCGCATATTCAAACCTGCGCCACCAGCACCGGCACGATAATCCGCGAACATCACGCCCACCTCTTCGCTCATACCCCAACGTGTCACCATACGCTTCGCGAGGTCCGTCACTACCTGCAAATCGTTTTCTGCGCCAGTCGTAACACGGTCAGGACCAAAGGTCAGTTCTTCGGCTACTCTGCCTCCTAACCCGACGGCAATTCGCGCCATCAGCGTTTCCCGGCTGTAGTTGTAACGGTCTTCCTCGGCAGTGAACTGTGTCACCCCAAGACTCTGTCCTCGTGGGAGAATCGTCACGCGGTTGACAGTATCAGCCTCATCCAAGTGGTATGCGACCAGCGCATGACCCCCTTCATGGAAGGCAATAATACGTTTCTCGCTCTCATTCATGACAATAGGCCGCAAAGCACCCAGTTGCACGCGTGCCAGTGCATCTTCAAAGCAATCATGGTTAACATGCTCAAGGTCTTGTCGAGCCGCGCACAATGCCGCTTCATTGACAAGATTCGCAAGATCAGCCCCACTCATTCCCGTGGTCAAACGAGCCAGCCGCTCGAGACTGACTTCTTCATGCAGGGGGGTGCGACGCGTATGTATTGTCAGGATTGCCTGACGACCGACTCGATCAGGCAGAGAAACGGTAATCTGACGATCAAAACGACCTGGGCGCAGCAACGCTTTATCAAGAATATCAACCCTGTTAGTAGCTGCCATGACCACGACAGATTGACGCGTATTGAACCCATCCAATTCTACCAGAAGTTGATTAAGCGTCTGGTCGCGTTCGTCATTGCCAGCTACTCGCATAGAGCGTTTTCGGCCAACGGCATCAAGTTCATCCAGGAAGACGACACACGGGGCAGCTTGACGTGCCTTGGCAAAAAGATCGCGCACTCGACTGGCTCCGACACCTACGAACATCTCAACAAATTCAGATGAACTCATACTGAAGAATGGCACGCCAGCTTCACATGCAACAGCTTTAGCCAGCAGAGTCTTACCGGTTCCAGGAGGTCCAACCAGCAATGCTCCACGCGGAATACGCGCTCCCAGCCGGTCATAACGTTCTGGATCGCGTAAAAATTGCACGATTTCTTCAAGCTCTTGACGCACCTCATCAATGCCTGCCACATCGGCAAACGTGACCGGCGGTTCGACTGGCTTAGTAGGCGCAGTTGCTTTTGTAGGAGTGACCGGCCTGGCAAGACTCACAATTTTTTCGGGTGGGCGATGAGGCTCGCGTTCGTCCTTCATACCATATCGCCGAGGCTGACTTTTCCCCATTTGGGAGTAACGGGCATCAATATTACGAGTCGAATTTTTCCCATTACGTGGCATAAGAAACATGGAGAGTATCACTACCAGGAGAATCAATGGAAGAAATCTCAAAATCAACGACATCCATACTGGAGTTTGTGGAACTGGAAGCGTCGTGACGATGACGTTCTTGCTCAAAAGCAGGGGCATAAGCGCGGCATCACCCCCACTGGGTATGCGTGTGTAGAGAAGACGAGATGGATCGATTGTGTTTGTCACTGGCGGACTTGCCCAGGTAGAACTCCCACCAAGGTAGTGACTCCATGCTGTAAAATCCAAAGAGCGTTGTTTAGCATCGATACTTGCTTGAGATTGCGTTGAAGTTTGACCTTTTTGAAGCGAATGTACCAGTAAACCATTCACTTCGTTGTTTTGAATTGATACTGCTAGCACATTTCCAACCCTGATTTGCTCTTTGAAGGTGCTGTAATCAACAGCCGTCGTACCACCAGGGGGCGTATTGAGAGAGGGTGCCTGCAACCTGCTAAAAACACTAAAAAGTAGTATTACCATGCCAGTAAGCAAAATACCGGCGAGCAGTGATTGTCTATGTATTACGAGAAATTTCGTGCATTTCTTGCCAAACTCAACAACATTCCGACGTCGTGGCCGATCATTTTCTGATGAAAAGCGGCGACTACCCTTGCCGTCCATGTGTTCACCTCATTTGAGACGAGAAGATCATTGAGGCGGTTGATTAACAGCCTACCAGGCTACTTACCTAAATGGGGTACCCTCTTTGGCCACTCCCTGATCTACATCAGTCTATTCTAGATTCTTTGTTTCCAAATCATCAAACTCAGTATTACTCCCCAACATCTGAAATTGTTTAGCGAATATAAAATTCACTCCCAGGACACCTGCAGAGGCTTTATAATTGCCTCAGCAGATCCAAACCGAACCTCCAGGTGGAGAGTCCTTCTTACTGCGCCTGCGATAATTTACAGGCAAAGAGGGCGTAAAAAACAATGAATTGATAAGAAATTAGATGTCACTTACATAGACGCCAATGCATAGTGTACAGAATTTACCACCATCTGTCATATGCACAGTGAAAATTTCAGTACTTTATTCTCATTAATACTAATAGTACAACGGCACGTCAAGATGTTCTGCTGCGTATTTCCATGTATCAGACAATATCACGACTCAAAACCCATCTTTTTGCAATTTTGACTTCTTTATAGACATTCTAATATCAACTTATAGGTAATATCCTGCCGAGAATGAACGCTATCCCTCTTAAGAGCAGGCTCCAGGTGTACCCTTGCCAGGTCATCTAATACATCCTGAGCAGTCCCAGCACGTCTTGACCCTAGAGATGCAGGGGACGTAGTCCCTTGCCAGGCCCCAAAGCAGTCCCACCACGCCTTGACTCCAGAGGTGCAGGGGACGTAGTCCCTTGCCGGGGTGCGGGGTGTCCCCGCTCACTCCCTCTCTTCGCCACCGCAGGTGGCGAGAAAATCAATTCAATCCTCGTGAATGAAGATATCCCCTATTAGTAATACGTAGAACGTTACCAACTAGATGAATTAGGGAACTAATTCCCAGGTGATACAATCTTTGTACGAACAATACTAGTAAAAAATCACCAGAAGGAAAATTTTCATGAGAGCAATCCGTATTCACGAAACTGGCGACCCCGAAGTCATGCAACTGCAAGAAATAGAAACACCTGCTCCAAAAGCAGGCGAAGTACTCATCAAAGTAGCAGCAGCCGGCGTCAATTACGCAGACCTTGCGCAACGCGCAGGCGCCTATCTCACGCCCACGCGAACACCCATGACACCGGGTATAGAGATCGCGGGAACGGTAGTCGCGCTCGGCGAAGGAGTCAGTTCAGTCGCTGAGGGAACCAGAGTTGCAGCTTTTTGCGAGGGAGGCTATGCCGAATACGCTATTTCTCAGGCTAGCCTGGTCATACCTATACCACCTGCTTTAGATTTCACTCATGCAGCCGCATTTCCTTTGCAAGGAATCACAGCCTTCCAACTCTTACAAGAATCTACCCACCTGCAATCGGGAGAAAGCGTCCTGGTACATGCGGCAGCAGGTGGTGTTGGCACGCTCGCAGTTCAACTCGCAAAACTGATGGGCGCTGGCACCGTAATTGGGACAGCTAGCAATGCCGATAAACTCGATCTCGTACGCCGCCTGGGTGCCGACGTGACTATCAATTACACTGAACAGGATTTGGTAGAACAAGTGAAGCTTGCTACTGGCGGCAAGGGGGCAGATATCATCCTGGAGATGGTAGGAGGCACAATCTCTGATCAGAGTCTTCAATGCCTGGCGCCATTTGGTCGCATGGTCATATATGGAGTGGCCAGCGGACAGATCGCGCAGTTTTCCGGGCCGCAGTTGATGTATAAAAATCAAGCCATCGTTGGCTACTGGCTCGCTAGTCAGATAAGTCGCCCTGACCGCATTACTCTGGCGATCATGAGCCTGATGCAATACCTGTTAAGCGGCCAGTTGGAAATAATTGTTGGTCAAACTTTCACGCTTGAGCAAGCAGTCGAGGCTCACAAAGCCATTGCTCAACGCAGAACCACGGGCAAGGTAGTGTTGTTGGTGTAATCTTTAGCCGGCTTTTGCCAATCTTCTACATGTGCAAACCGAGGGAGTGTTACCAACGTGGATCTAGAGCAAGAAGACATTGGTCCATTAAAAATCATTGTCTGCATCAAACAAGTGCCTCTATTATCAGCGCTACGCTTCGACCCCGAAACACGTCGCCTGGTGCGTGAGGGCGTGCCATTAGATGTGAACGAATTGGATATCTATGCGCTCACAGAAGCAGTAAGGCTTCGCACATTGCATGGAGGCGAGGTGATCGCTATAACAATGGGGCCTCCCCAGGCGCATGAAGCGTTAGCTACAGCCCTGGCAATAGGAGTTGATCGCGCAATCCATCTAAACGACCGGGCATTCGGAGGCGCAGACACAGCCGCAACCGCGCTCGCACTTGCTCTAGCTATTGCGCCTGAGCATCCTGATTTGATTTTCTGCGGTCGCCATAGTATCGATGCTGAGACTTCACAGGTTGGACCCGAGATTGCCGAAATATTAGCTTTGCCCCAAATTAGCGCCATACAAAAGATCGATCTCCGTAATAGGAGTGGCCAGACTGAGGTCATTGCAACTCGCGAGACAGATGAAGGCTCCGAGACCCTGATCGTACCATTGCCAGCGCTTGTGTCAGCCGCCGAGCGTCTCAATGAAGGTATCTGGCCTGACGAACACGCTATACGCGAAGCAAGTAAGCTGAATGAATGCTACCAGGTCGTGACAGCAGCAGATTTGAATGTCGATAGCAATCTGCTCGGTCAAAAAGGATCGCCAACATGGGTATCTGACGTTGAGCCTGATACACACGCCCGCGAAGGACGTGTTCTAACAGATGAGGACCCTCTGAAACTTGTTGAATTGCTCGTGAACGACCTGCAAGCACGCGGTTTCCTTGATCTCGAGAAGTTGGAACAGAGCAGATTCCATCGACACAGCGCAGCTTCGCAGCGCCTGGGCGAACCCTTACCAGAAAGAGCAGTGTGGGTTATCGCTGAACTTTCACCACAGGGGATCCGCAGTGTTACGCTTGAATTATTGGGTAAGGGTATTGAGTTAGCGGCCAAACTCCAGGGAGAATTAGCAGCGGTACTCATTGGAGGAATAGAAGATGCCTCTAGCCATGCTGCCACACTTGCCGCATATGGCGCTGAGCGCATCTACGTGGTTTCAGACCCCGCGCTTGAACATTACACAACCGACGGCTACGCTGCTGTATTGAGCGAAGCCATTGTAACCTACCGTCCCGCTGTAGTTTTACTTGGCTCGACTGCCAACGGACGTGATCTCGCTCCCCGGGTGGCTGCGCGACTGAAACTCGGGCTTACTGGAGATTGCATAGACCTGGCCATCGACGACCAACAAAGGCTCGTTCAATATAAGCCTGCTTTCGGCAACCAGGTCATCTCATTGATACGTTCGAATACACTTCCTGCAATGTCAACCTTGCGCCCCGGCATGCTTCATGCCGCGCAAGCTGATTTCAGTCGCGTCCCTATAATCGAGAAAATTCCAACATACAATATCGCCAGTCTAATACGCACGCAGATCATCAACCATGAAAACCGAGACGTGGGTGTAGAAGAGCTAGAGTCAGCACAGATTATCCTGGGCATTGGCATAGGCATGGGCGAACCAGAACACTATCCTCAAGTATATCAACTGGCAGCATTGTTCAACGCGGCTATCGGCGCGACACGAAGCGTGACCGATAAAGGCTGGCTCCCCAAACAAACACAGATAGGCCTCACGGGTCGAGCAGTAGCCCCCCAACTCTATCTAGCCCTTGGTATCCGTGGAGCAGCGGAACATATTGCAGGCATTCGCAAAGCAAATTACGTGGTCTCTATCAACAAGAACAAGCGAGCAGCAATTTTCCGCCATTCTGACGTCGGCGTAATCGGAGACGTACACATCTTGCTACCTCTGCTGATCAAACATTTGGAATTTAGATTAAGTACTCAATCATCATAGAAAACAAGGAAAGCAGGGGACACAGTCCCTTCGGTGCTTATTTCAGGAGTGCAGAGGACGAAGTCCTTTGCCGGGGTTCGGGGTGTCCCCGAAAAATTCTTTTTTTATTCGCCGCCGCAGGCGGCCAGTCAAAGATTCGCCCGGATTCATAGTCAATTTACACTATGAAACCCCACAAAACCCACTTGCTCAAATATAAGACCAAATTAGTACAAATTAATGATGTGTTTTCGCTTCAAATCAAGTATAATGCTATTGGCTATTTCTCTGCTCTCACTCAAAAAGGTAACTATTTAGCAGGGGTTTCAAGGGGCCAGCATGCCCCTTGACGGGGTGCGGGGTGTCCCCGCCCACCTTCCCACCCCACCGCCGCAGGCGGCAAGAGAAAAAGTCCTGAATTGTTACCCAGGCAGAAACCATGCAGCAGGGGTTCCAAATAAACCTATTTAATACCAATCACCTATTTTCATTCGAAGGAGAAAAAAATGGCAGAACGAACAAAACAAGCAACCAAAGCAAAACGCAGCTCTACCAGTAAGAGCAAAACACGTGCAGCAGCCACAGAGTTGCAAAATGCAGCGGCTGAGGAGGCCACGATAGGCGTGCTGGACGCAGCAGAGGGTGTCGAAGATTTAGAGGCCGCAAGTGAAGTGTCAGCGGCAAGCCGCGACTTACTAGCAGAAGGAGCCAGCGATGCGACACGCGGCGTAGATGCATTGAAAGCTGCGCGACGAGCAGAGAAACGTAGCAAAAAGGCCGCTCGTGAAGGCGTGCGCGATCTTGCCCAGGGAGGTGAACTCCTATCTGCATCCGAAGAAATGGCAATCGAGAGTGATATAGTCGGGGAAATGAGTGCCGAGGATCTGGATTATGGCATGAAACTGGCTTCGATTGCCGGACAGCTATGGGCCACAAGCAATGTGCTTGAAACTCTCGATATGCCCATGTTCGCTGACTTTTTGGACGATAAAGGCCAGGAGTTGCAAGACCTCGCCGTCGAAGTACTCTTGCGCTCGGGAGCAACACGTGGGCTTGCAAATGCAATGGCAGCGACCGGCGCAGAAGTTGGCGAACTGGCTGTAGGCGAAGTCGCAGAGGGTATTACTCGACTCGTCGAATCAGCAGAGTTAGAGAACCAGAGCGAATTACTGGAAGACGCAGGCGAGCAGTTGGCAGAGCAAGGATTGGAAGAGGTAGTAGCGTCGGAGGAATTGAGCGAAGCCGCGAAAGACATACGTGCTGAAGGCGTTGGTGACATAGCCAAAGGTGCTGAAGAAGTCGGTGAAGCCGAAACAGCCGATGCTGTAGCCGAGGGGCTTAAGAAGACAAAGAAATAAGACAACTACTAAACAATAAAGCTCAAATATCATCCATGCAAGAGATCCACTAACAGACATGTAAGCCTGTTAGTGGATCTCCATTCTTCAAGATGATTTGTATTGGAGCAATTCATTGCGCCCAATAGATATCAATCTAAGAAAAGCCCATCAACATCCGTAGGGGCGAGCGGGGTGAGGAGTGGCTGGGTGGGCCTTCATGGTCGCCCGCTGGGCGGGGTGGGGCTATTCCAGCTATCGCATTCTCTAAACTTAAGCGTTGATGTGACGTATGAGTGCTAATAAAACACAAACATTAGAATAGCAGACTGACCAGTACCAAACCAATGTGCCCAATCTGGCAATTGAACCCTTCTTCGATCACCCCGCAACAGGCTCCTCCAGCTTGTAAACATTTTGTCATCCCTCGCTAGCGCTCAGGATCACACGGGACAGCCGATTCGTCTCTCCACATTTAGTAACCTGATGGTAAACTATAATAGAATTAATGCCTTTCTCCATAGCACTAGACGCAGAAACGTCGTTGGCAAAGCGGATAGGTGCCAGTGGATGCCCTGTTCTATCATACAAGAAACATCGTAGAGAAAGATGAGAAAAGCGCGTGAAGCAACCAGCCAGACATGAACGTAATGCCGCCGATTATGGGTATCCCTCGCCCGATATAGCCGCGCTTTCAGCTAAAGCCCTGGAAGTCACAAGCCGTTTGACAGAATTCTATGGAGAAGTCCCATTCTCAAGCAAGGACCCTATGAGTCAGCTTGTCGATATTATCCTCTCGCACCGCACACGGGACGAGCAGACCGCGGCTGCCTATGATAACCTGCTCAAACACTTTGGTTCCTGGGAAGCTGTGCGCGACGCTCCAACAGAAGATGTTCAGGCAGTAATTGACAACGTCAACTGGCCGGAGACAAAAGCCCCACGCTTGCAAGCGTTGATGCGCCACATCACAGAGGAGCGAGGTGAACTCAACCTGGATTTTCTTTGCAACTTGCCTGTTGCGGAGGGCGCAGCGTGGTTGAGACAATTAGAAGGAGTTGGACCTAAAACGGCGGCGTGCGTCCTACTTTTTAGCTGTCAGAAGCCCATCTTACCAGTCGATGTGCACGTTCACCGCGTCAGCATACGCCTGGGGCTAATCGGCAAGAAAGTCACGGCGGAGAACGCGCATGCCCTCTTACAGGCGCTGCTTCCGCAAGATGCTCGGATTATCTACAATTTTCACAAAGCCTTACTGCGGCATGGGCAACGTATCTGCGTCTTCGAGCGGCCGCGCTGTGAGAAATGTCCGATCACCGATCTGTGCGACTACTATCAAACAGTGGTGAAACCACAATAAAAACTACCGTGCTATGGCTATTT
>DATMNR010000488.1:0-10083 GCA_035568795.1 Ktedonobacteraceae bacterium | reverse complement strand
TGCCACGGTATTCCAGCACATGGATCGCCGGATGAAAGGAGGACTTGAAGGCGCGTGGGACGACAAGATTGCCAAAGCTGTCAAAGATGACATAGACGGCAATTCCCTCCTCGGCTTTTCGCGCAAGATGTTCCTGAAATTCCTGTCCAACCGCATCCGCTTTCCAGATATAGGTCTCCAGATAAATACTCTCGTGTGCCGCATCGATGGCCTCGAGCATCGCATCGTAGAGATCGCGTCCATAGCTGTACAGTTGAAGGGAATTCTCGCCCATTGGCACTTCGTCGAAGAGGTGATGAGGAAAGCTTACCTCGTGTTGGCGCCGTTTTCCTAAGGCAGCGATAACGAGCAGGACTGCCGCTGTCAGAACCTGCAATGTCAACACTCCCAGGATTAACATCCCTATCATGCGTAGGAGGGAAAACCTGGGTTTCCTCTTGAATGGGATAGCAATACGTCCTCGCCTGTTCAATGGTACACCTCGCTTTCTCGTATGCCAGGAGAAAAGAAGCATGTGGTATCTTCCTCAATGCTCGAACGGGAAAGAAACGACATTAGAGCCAGTATAAGCGCATGAGAATCATAGCATATCATATTTTTCATACTCCTTTTGCATTGCTACCGTCTTTATGACTTGAAGCACCCTCAAGGACAAAGACGTAGGATTAGAGGCTATTGTGCATAGCGTCTCATTACACGACTCTTGATCAACTGGACCAGCAGTAAGTAGCCAATATCAATAATACCACCCAATGCATGAAGCATCAGTCCCAATGTTCTCAAAAGGGCTGTCTTTCACTTTTGGTTCTCCTTGCGCTTGCATAGTAGAGAAGTACTACACTTCTCTTTGTCTCTCACTTCCTCCCCTGAAGGGTTGGTCGTCTTCATACAAGAGAGTACAGGCGGAGCGTGAAGGAAAGCATGTGGAGAAGCGTGAAAAAGAGAGCAAATTGACGTGGGTATGCCAGACACTAGCTCGCGCTCATTTGGAAACCAATCAGAATCAGATTTGATTGCGTCTGACTTGCCCTTATATGCCGACTTCAGCTTGCACGCGTCCTTCCTGAATAGCGGCAACGAGAGCGGCGTGATCGCGTTCGGCCTGGTCTGCATATGCCTCAGCGAAGGAGGCAATGGCCTGATCGAACGTATCGCCCTTGCCCAGGTAGCCGCTGATCTGTGCCGGGTCACTCGTACGAGCATGCGCGTGTGATAGGGTGGCTGCACACAACTCGACATACAAGGAAAACGCCTTCAGGTTCATTGTCTCGATCTCTGCCGAGAACTTCATATCGCGCAGCTGTCGTACATAGAAATCCCTGCCACCAAAAGTCGACCAACCCAGGAGAATGTCTGTTGCTGCCTGCATCATGCGCTGTCCAACCACCACCCGTTCGCCGTGGTTGTGAAAGGGACTTGTCCCCAGGTAAGGCTCGAGCACCGAGGCCGAAGCTTCCTTGATCTGCATGAACAGCGGATCATCGCCCTCTGAACCACCTAGGGCCAGCACGATTGCACAGATTGTACCCACGCTGCCAACCCCCACTACTTTGTGTGCGATGTCCAGCGGTCGATAGCGGTTGATCAGAACGCGTCGCTCCAGCGGCAAGGAGGCCAGGTAATCTAATACAAATCCTCTCCCCTGGTCGGTGTCCAAATTATCCTCTTCAATGTCCTGCTGATCATAGTGAAAGATCAACGGTGGCTCATCCTTGATGCGATACTCTCCCTCCACAACTTCGGCTAGCTTCGGAAAGATTTGGATGCGCGTGCGCCTGCTTGCTTGTTCCGATGCACGCTCCAGGCCTTGTTTCACCTGCTTGCGGCGTGTCAGCTCGATCAGGGTTTCTACGTCGATGTGGAAATACCAAACATCCAGGTGGTTCATTTCTGCGAACTGCTGCATTTGCTTACGATAGCGTTGTACGCAACTCAAGACCGCCTGCTTGCTATCTTGTACGCTGTAACCATTCTGTCGTCCTGCCAGAACAATGCTGGCGGCCAGGCGCTTCACATCCCATTCCCACGGTCCGGTGAGGGTTTCGTCGAAGTCGTTGATGTCGAAGATCTGCCTGCGCTCCGGGGAGGCATACACGCCGAAGTTGCTCAGATGCGCGTCACCGCAAATCTGCGCGCTGATCCCTGAGGCCGGGGTCTTGGACAGGTCATGTGCCATGATGTCTGCTGATCCGCGATAGAACGCGAAGGGGGACCTGGCCATGCGTCCATAGTGGATCGGGACCAGGTGCTCCAAACGCGTTTTATTTGCCTCTTCCAACAGGCTTATGGGGTCAGGGCGTTCGGGATTTGGCACCCATGTGGCATGGCTGGAACGAGGCGCCTTGCTCCGAAGCGCCTTGCCAAAAGCCGTGCGTTCAGCTCGTGAAGTCAGATGCCGATCCCAATCACGCGTTTCAGTTGATGAAGTGGTCTGAGTAGTCATGATATCCCTTCTCTCTCGTTTGTTGCGAACGAAAATACATGAATTATTACTCATCAGTATACCTTCTAGCTGTCAGGCATGGTCATAAGACGCGCATATGCGACGTATTCTCCCCCACTTCTATCGCTTCAAGGGATCTACTCAAGTGCCCAAGCGGCCAGGAAAGGTTGACAGAACAGCTCAAGAGGGATTGGCTTGGCTGCTACAATGAAGCCATGATAACAGAGGAACGGATCGGACAACTTGAAGCAGAGAATGCAACGCTCTAAGAGCAGTTAGAGTTGGAGTAATGAAGCCAGGCACAGGTGCTGTTGAGCGGTAATATAAGCGAAGACTGTGTGCTGATTCTTCTCATCTGGAAGCACTTCCCTTTGTTCATGCGCTCATCTTCGCCATGCTACCACAGCCGCTTATGGAGAGTGAAGAAGCCTGTTTTTATCTTGCTAAATACGTCAGCTCCACCAGAAGTGTGCCAGAGCCAAATTCTTCTACGAAGAACAGTATCTGAGAGGATTGATTATTTTCCAGTTATACCGTTTTCACTTTCCTAAAATGTTGACGGCACGGGCAATAAGTAACCCAGCGACCGTGAGGGAGATCAGTGCCTCCATCATCATAAGTGTTTTTGCCGTTCTTGTCAGCGGAAACGTATCGGCAGGACTCAGCGCCGTTGCTCCAGTAAAAGCGACGAACAGATAATCAAAGAAATGCGGCATCCAGCGCTTTCCATGTGCCAGTTGTGGGAAATCGTTCGTCTGTTGTGGAAACAGAAAATCTCCAGGTTGCTGGTCTGAAAGGTGACGTTTCCAGGGGCCTTCACCATCAATTTCCCAGTACCACAAAGCGAAGACCAGAATATTGAAAGACCAAAGCAAGGCCCCACCTCGTAACAAATTGTTCGCGTTTGTATTCGTTGCCAGTGTGAAAACGAAGAGAGCAACCCCTACTGCAAGTGCTAATGTGCTCAGGCTGAGGGGTATCAGCACAAGCATCCGCCTCGCCATATGGGAAAGATCCCATGGGGTCAGAATATCGATGAGCAGTGGAATCACAAACACCCCCTCAATCACCAGCAGAAGCCAGTTAGGGCCGATAATCACATTTGGTGGCAGCACCAGATAGAGTAACCCAGTTAAAAGAATACCGGCGAGGTCTGCCACGCCTGGAACCACAACTTCCTCCACGTCATTTGCACTCGGTTTCTGCGACATTAACTTTCTCACGCCTCCTCTGTTTTCCAGAGTATACCAACTACCGTCAAAATCTATTCAGCCTGACTGCTAACGCGCTTTTCGTGGAGAGTGACTGCCAATATACTTCCTGACGCCTCGGCCCGCTCGTTCTCCTCGTGCCGGTCAAACAGGTTGATGAGGGGCGCTACGATTACAGTTCCATCGACAGTGATGCTCGCCATCAGCTATCCGGAGAGTTCACCCCTTCTAGCTGTCCTGGTCATACTGACCTCGTTGTTTGCTGGGCAAGAGGCGTCCGCTTACAGGCAGCTCAATTCCTGTTGGCGCAGCTTGCCCCAATGCAAGCTGGCGCCGAGGCTCCCCTATCCGGCCAATGTGGTGAGCACCTCAATCAGGAGCGGTGCTGCCAACGGGTAGAGCCACCCACGTCGCTTACGTTGATCTAGTACTGCTTGTAAACAGCGATACAACTGCTTTAGATCAAACAGCAACGCTTGATTGGGAAAGGAAAGTCTTTGGGAAATTCTTGTCATTTTTGTAGGAGTCCTCTCGTGAGTTGATGGATGATTTGTGACATCTCTTGATACTCACGAGAGTTTCTTTTTATTCCCAACTTTGCAACAGCCCCGAGTCACCTCCCCCTCTACTTGACAGCTGAGGAGGCAAAGCAGCAAGCTTTGCCTTTCCACCCTGAACTTCTGGGTCCTTCCAGATTGTTCCAGCAGCGAGCGACCTCCTCGAAACCCAATCATGTAGCCGATGGCCCGGCCCAACAACCATCCAAGAAAGGCAATGACAAACCCGGCGATCAGATTCAGCATGCCCTGCGCTGTGAGTAGGACAGAATCGCTAGGCCCCGGTACTCAGATTGGCGTTACGGCCACGAGGGCAAAGGGT
This sequence comes from Ktedonobacteraceae bacterium, assembly GCA_035568795.1. Taxonomy (GTDB): domain Bacteria; phylum Chloroflexota; class Ktedonobacteria; order Ktedonobacterales; family Ktedonobacteraceae; genus DATMNR01. The sequence goes on along the minus strand of DATMNR010000488.1, from coordinate 5,550 downwards.
GCGGCGTATGTAGCTGCCGACGTTTCTCGTAAGATGCGCCCAAACTCAGACATCGTGTAGCCCAGCATACAGTTACAGCTGCGAACATGACTTTAGTTCGCAGCTTTGGCCTCCTCGGCTTCAGTACGTGCCATCGCTGCATTGAGTACCTGGTATTCGGCCTCTTCGATTGCAGCGTATGCGAAATCGACAGCATCCGCCGCATTGTCCTCTGCTATCTCGGCCTGCATCTCCGCCTCGTCTGCCTTCATGTGTGCCCTGGTCTTGTCTGCGTGTTTACGAACCTTGGCAACGTGGGACTTCCAGTCGCTCTGAACCTGGCTCCACCACTGCGCCATTTCGTCTTGACTTTGATTGACAGACGTCTTCAGATCGTCGGATGTCTGCTTGGCAGCCGCCTTGGTGTCATCAACCTTCTGCTCCAGTGCTGCTTTATTCTTAGCCTTCAAATCTTTTGCGTCGGTTTCTGCCGCACTGGCTCTCACGGAAAGGCGATTCAGCTGAGCCGATGCCTTGTCTAATTGTTCTGATAAGCTCATGTCACAATTCTCACTTTCATTGTCTGCATCTGGTCATATTACCGATGGATAAACAGTAATCGCCAGAACAGGTGATGCATCGATGGTAGATCAATGCACTAAACACTTGTCGCGAACCGCTCTACGCTTCGTTGCGGCGTCGCCTTTGTTCTACAAATCCTTGAACTCCTCTAACCTGATCGACATCATTGTGGGTGAGTTTGCCCCGCTCGTGACGTACGCTTCCACTCAACTGCTTCCAGCTGCCTTGAATGCTCTCCGTCAAGAACTGTCTTTCACTTTTGGGTCTCCTTTCGCTTGAGTAGCATGTACATGCTACGCTTGTCTTTGCTTTTCTCTTCTTCCCCTAATGGGTTGGGTAGTTACATATGTAACTTCATACAAGAGAGTACATAGAGAGCGTGAAAGAAAGCGTGAAAAAGAGACCGTATTATGCGCCTAGCAGTTGCTCAAAGGCGGCTCGATTATGTCTCCATTTCACTCTCACATGTGGCCTCAGGCGAACGAGACCGCTTCAATCCTCTCTCCGCGGCCGGGATGCCAAGATTGAGCGACGTAAACGCAGGCTCTTGCTGCGTGCAACTGAACAGTGATGCGAGTGAGAAGAAGAGCGTGAGGAACAACATCGAGAGATAGACGCTCTTCGTGTGAGACACGTTCCGCAATGCTATCATAATCAAACCTACATACCTTCCTCTCTGTGGAGCAAGAATGCGAGCTCTAGCTTTCGCAGGACAGTATTAAAGAACATTACTTACCTTGAGCATACGATTCGCGCGTGAATAAATGCGTTTGCGGAGGCCTGAAAAAGCTCTTTTCACTTCACATCACTTTTTCCGATAACCATCTTAGCCGTACTTCTGGCGCAAGACCTTCTTGTCCAACTTGCCAACGCTGGTCTTCTCGAGAAGGTCCACAAAGCGAACTTCTGGCACTGCCCATTTTGAGATGACTCCCCGCTCGGCCCATGCTCTAATATGGGCCTGGATGTCCTGCTCGGTGACCGTACCTGCATTTTCCTGTCGCAACACGACCAGGGCCAGCGGACGCTCTCCCCATTTCTCGTCTGGTATTTTAATGACTGCCACCTCACTGACCCCTGGGTACTGCGAAATGATGTCTTCGATCGCAAGAGAAGAAATCCATTCGCCGCCGCTCTTGACGACATCTTTGATGCGATCAGTGATCAGAAGATATCCCTCGGGATCAATGGTGCCGATATCCTTAGTATGCAGGTAGCCCCCGTACCAGAGTTCCTCGGAATTGTCTGGATCGTGCAGGTAGCCCTGGGTCAACCAGGGGGCACGCATAACTACTTCGCCGCTTGCCTTGCCATCGTGTGGCACGTCTTGCATGTGCTCATCAACAATCCGCAGATCCACGAGCTGGATGGGGAGTCCTGCCTTGGTTCGGTAGGTAATTTCCGTGTCTGCGCCCAGTTCACTCATGTCGGGTTTCAGTTGGGCCAGCGACATGACCGGACCCGTCTCCGACATGCCGTAACCGCCGAAAATATCGATCCCTCTGTCCATGGCCATTTTCGCCAGCCCCTTTGGTAAGGCTGAACCGCCGATGACCACCTTCCAGCCGGACAAATCAATATGCTGGCTCGCCGGATGCGTCAGTAGCATATGCAAAATGGTGGGCACACAATGGGAGAAGGTGACCCGTTCCTGCTGGATCAGAGTCAACAAGCTCTCAGGCAGGTAACGGCCTGGGTAGACCTGCTTGACGCCCATGGCTGTTGCGACATAGGGAACCCCCCACGCATGGACGTGGAACATGGGCGTAATAGGCATATAGACGTCGCCACGATGGAAGCGCTGGTGCTCGGGGGTACTGGCGATTGAGCCAAGCACGGCCATGGTGTGCAGCACGAGTTGCCGGTGACTAAAGTACACCCCTTTCGGGTTGCCGGTGGTGCCGGTGGTATAAAAAGTCGTGGCGCGCATGTTCTCGTCAAAGTCAAGAAAAGCGAAGTCAGAAGCACTGTGAGTCAGCAGGTCTTCATATTCTGCAGCAAATGGGACGAGAGCGTGAGCCTGCTCAACTGCTGTGTCACCATCGCTTAACAGCACAAAGGTTTTCACCGTTTCCAGGTTCTCTTTGATAGCATCGAGGAGCGGTAAAAACTCATTGAGGCACAGGACGACATCGGCCCTGGCATGATTAAGCGTATAGAGGATCTGTTCCGGTGACAGGCGGATGTTGACCGTCTGCAAGACGGCTCCCATCATCGGGATAGCAAAGTAACATTCCAGGTAGCGATGGCTGTCCCAATCCATCACGGCGACCGTATCGCCTGGCTTCACTCCAAGTGCTGCCAGACCCGTCGCCAACCGGCCGATACGCTGGCGCAGCGTCCGGTAGGTATAGCGAGTGAGATTCCGGTACACGATCTCCTGATCGGGAGTGGTCGCTAGCGGAGTATGCAACAATTGCTTGATGAGTAATGGGTAGTCGTATGCTGAGGGTGTGTGTTCAATCAGCGACGCTGACATGGTAGATCTCCTTCCTTGCTTATTGTCTGACAATCAGATGTGGGAACGTGGGCCAGTAACTGGCGGCAACCACGATAGCCAGCGCCCCCAGCACGATTGGCAGGACAATCTTCTGTAAGGGTTCTCTTGTTCGCACCTCGGTCACGACTGCGCCCAGCATGACCAGGATAAGTCCAGCACTCGCCAATGCTGCGAGCCAGGGAAGCCAGATACCGATCAGCAGGCCAATCCCCCCGAGCACTTCCAACGAGCCGGTGACGATACGAAACCATTGGGGATAGCCAAAGTGCCGGAAATTTTCGACGAACATTTTTCTGCCGGCAATCGTCATGCTGCCAATCCCCACAAACAGCAGACCTAAGACAACTTGTATAATAATGATTAGGATGGACATCATGATTCTCCTTACAAATCGTGGATGGCAACTGAGAAACTGGTCAGCCTAAAACTCCTGCGATGGGTCCTGGTAGGGATACACGCCATACATGAGCATCCTTTCTGGCCAGCGTCGAGACGATGTTCCCGTTGCCATCGGATGTTAGTCGATAGCGATCATTGCCGCACCTTCGACGAACTCGCCCGCGTAAGAACGCTCGTGCAATTCCCATAGGGAAGCGCCCTGCTGCCAGGCAGCCACGTAGCTTTCAGGATTGATGGGCACGCCGATGGGGTTGGCGAGAAAGGCGGGCGTGTGCATAAAGGCAGTGCTCACAGCTGGGTCCAACCCGAAATTGTCCACCTGCAACTCAATGTAATTTCCATCGGGGTCGCGGTAGTAGAAGGAGGTGGTCATGCCATGATCCAGGAACGCTGCCGGAAGAACGCCGATCTTCTTGAGCCGCTGGTACGTGCGCATCAGGTCATCGAGCGAATCATACTCAAAGGCCATGTGATGCATGCCCGCGGAGGCTTCCACGCGCTCGGTGAAATTGGGAAGGTGCATGAGCGCCAGGCGGTGGTTGGCGGTATCGAAGGTATACCAGCCAAACTCGCCGACCTCGGCAACGGGGTGAATCCCAATCAGCGCCGTATAGAACGCGCGCATCTCCTCAAAGTGGTACGCTTTCAGATTGACATGATGCAAGCGCGCGGGAATAATCACTTCTTCACGGGACCTCTCTTGCGCCGGGTTTGTTTGTTGGTGTTCTGTTGTCATTGTATAACTCCTTTGTCTGTTGATGTTGATGGATGCGCTGCTCGCGCAGGCTCCTGACTAACTTGAACGCATGGAAAGTTGCTCTCCTATTCGAGAGGGAGAAGCTGTGGGACTTTCATAGCAAGCCCCATATCGCCTGCTATTTTGAGTTTGCCTGCCATAAAGGCGTTCATGGCATTGAGTTTGCCTTCTGCAATAGTAAGCCAATCTGTACTGGTGACCGTAAAGGTAACATCGGGTTTTTCAACGCCTCCGGGGAACAGGCGAGCAGCGCCATCATTGATTTGAATGGCCCATACTCCAGGGTAGTCCCCCGTAATATTCCACTGAATGGTCTTGTTCACTTTGGCTGCTGCTGCGGTGTTCAATCGAGCAGGCATTGCCTCAAAAAGTTCGGCCATCGTCATGTTTGTCAACTCCTTCTTTCACAACGGCTTCATCACCGTTTTCAACTATTGGCTTGCTCGATGAGCAAGAGCCATGATCGCTCCTATGAAATTCGCTCCCATCGTCTATCTATGCTGATGGATGCAACTGCTCGCGCAGGCTTCCGACTACCTTACCCGCGTTGATCAGGTCAGGCGCGCTCCCATAGATGGCAAAATCCGGTCGCATGAGCACGACCGCGCAGGAATTGGCCGCGAACCACTCGGCGTACGCTCCGGATAGGTCGATCACCTGGTCGGCGTTTTCGTCTTCGCTGCTACTTATAGAAATACACTGCCCACCGATCGAGGTGAAGAAGCCCAATTCATCGGGAGAAAGGTGCGTAGCGGGATTTCCACCCACGCTGATCAGACAAAAGCCGCTGCCGACCAGATCGTCGAATAACCCTCGCGAGTCCTCGCGAGCTACCTCTCGTTGCAAGAACATCTGTCCTGCCAGGGGATCGCCTTCCAGGAAGATGCCGGGGCCAGGAGGAAACGTCGGGGGTGGCTCAGCTTGGGCAGCTTGCTGGTGCGCGGCAATCATTGCCTCATCGCGCATGCTCGCCGCCTCAGGGTCGCTGATACAGATGATCCTGCCCAGGTCGACCGAGAACTGAATCGTGCTTTGCACATGGGGAAGCCGTTCGCTCATATAGGTATCGAGCAGGCTCTCCTCCGCCCGCCCAGAGAGCACCAGGTCGAGCTTCCATGCGAGATTGGCGGCGTCTCTCACCCCCGCGCACATCCCCTGACCGGCGAATGGAGGCATCAGGTGTGCTGCGTCACCGGCGAGAAGATATCGCCCGTCGCGCCAGGACTCTGCCCAGCGCGCCCTGAAGGTGTAGAGGGCGTGGCGTTCGAGCGTAGCATTCTCCGGCGTGATGTCCCAGGGAGCGAGCAGTTGCCAGGCCGTCTCCGCGTTATTG
>DATMNR010000487.1:0-9292 GCA_035568795.1 Ktedonobacteraceae bacterium | reverse complement strand
TTTCCAATAGATCGTCGTTCCGGGTTGTGAGTCACGTGCATATTCCACTGTTGGGTCATCTTGCAGTCTTCCAACAGTATCGTTATTTGGTCTGTAAATGCGATTCCAAAAGACACTGGCTACAAGTGGCCGATCCTGGTTAAATCTGACTTCGCGTTCAACTATTGAGGCTAGAATGACCGTCTGATAGAGCGACATTTTATTCTTTTTTGCCAATGCCTCGAGGTGATTTTGTTGAACTTTATCGGTGAACTCTGTCAGCATCATATTGACAACATCACGTGCTGTCGCATTCACAGGTATGAGATATGTATCAGGAAAAAGCAACCCCTCCATACTATCTCCCGAAGGGATAGATTTCAGAATCGGATATTTGGCTGCATCAGGAAATTGTGCTGGATTTTTTGTATAATTCAGGAATTCTTGTGCTTTGAATCTGGGTAGGCCAGCAACTCCCAGCCTCTGCACGATTTGCTCAATACGTAAGCCTTCAGGAACAGAAACAATATAGTCGTCAGGCTGAGCATTGAGCAACTGACTAATAATCGCGTCTATAGTCATACCCGTGTTCAGATTATACGCGCCAGCTTGTAGATGGGTATCCAAGCCTTTGATTCTCGCCCAGATACGAAAAGCAAGCGCATTTCGTATTAAGCCTTTTGCCTGCAATTCATCAGCAATCTGGAGCGCAGTATCTCCGCTTTGAACCACAATTGCCACAGTTTTGCCTTGATCAGTGTTCACAGGTTGGAAGATATCGGTGACCATTGTCCACGAAAAGTAGACTCCACCAAATATTAGTAGACCAAGCAGAAGCATTGCAACGATAGCGCCACGCTGTCCCCGTTTTTTCATTACTCAGTGCCTCTCGTTTTGCTCATTTGAGTATCCAGGTATTCCTGCAAAATGACAGTCGCAGCAAGAGCATCAACTTCTTGTTTTTTGCGCCGCCGTTTTGATTGATTACTTTTCCCTCCACCAGTGGTCTTATAACGCTTTCCCAGTTCAGCCTCTCCTCGTTCAACTAGCAAACGTTCAGCCTCTACTGTTGAAAGGCGCTCATCCCAGAAAGTGATCGGAACAGTAATATGCTCTTTCAGACGTTCAGCGAAAGCTAGCACCCGTTTACCTTGTGAGTGTATTGCTCCATCCAAACTAATAGGGAGGCCTACTACAAGTCCTTCAGTCTCAGTTTCTTCAATCAGATGCTGAATGGCTTTCCATGTCTGAGATTCATCACGCGTGACGTGCAGCGTCGTATACGGTGAAGCCAGAAACCCTGTGGCATCGCTGATTGCTACGCCGATTCTAGCCTCTCCAACGTCTAACGCCAACCATCGTGCCATGTCGCTCTCTTCAAAGGATACCAAATAGTATCGGAGACAACCAATACTATCCCTGATGTGGTTAAGCATTCGCCACATTTCAAGACAAATCATAGTAAGCTTCAGACCATTCTAATGTAGGAAGGCCTTTTTTGTCTAGAATTTATAACGATTGGGGGGTATCCTCAGGACACAATTAACCGTTCGCGGCACCTTTGACTGGTCCAGGTTGGATCACAATGTGAATTTGTTCTGAACGGAAAGGCATAAACCCCAGGAATGGGGGGGAGACCACAATATTGGTAGTGACGACTTCTTTTATACCAGCCTGACCGTTAGTGATAAAACTTTTCGCTTGATCCACGCTTTTACCTGCCAATTGTTGACTGATCTGCTGTGCTGAAACTTGTTGCACAACATGCCCTGTTGCGTCCACTATCACGGTCAAGCTTTTTCCATCTTGAGATGGAGTACTCCTGGTCACTTTTACTGTAACAGGTAATGATGTTGCCACGACAGCAGGTGGGTTCATGTGCGAAGCATGTGCCATAAGCTGAACTCTCCCAGCTACCTGGATGGAAGCGTTTCTGATTACCAGTATTGAAACTTTGGCAGTCAGTACGCCGCTAAACTTTCCATTTGGCGAAGGCTGCCCAACAGCGGGTGTCGTAATGAAGGTTTCCTCTGGCAGAGGGGTAGAGCTTGTTAACACATTTGGTACCGGTGTTCCGGCTACGTCACCTGGATGCACGACGGCTTTCAACCAGGCATTAACTTCGTTTTGAATTTGTTGTTGGAGTGACGCTGCGAGGGCATTCGCGTCAGTACTGGATACTGCCGAGACGTTCGTTGCACCGCCTCCTGTGGTAGGGTCAGAATTCGTGACCGTCAGTGTCTTAGCAGTTGGCGGCGCGATTCCCTGATTGTTTCTATCTTGTGCAATCTTGGTAAGGCTATCAGGAGGAATAACGGTGATACTGTTCGCAGGCACATTGCCGCCATCACCTAGAAGTTGCGCCTGAACTGGCGCAATAGAGGGAATGGAATTGCTCGAACTGGGTAGAACCAGCACATCTGCAATTGTCACAAATTGCACTGGCGCAGCCCCAGTAGTAGAGAGAACAGTACCTGTTGGAATGTCCAATTGGCTGGAACCTGTATTGGTAAAAGTGACTATACCTGATGCCACCTGATTTCCCTGCTTGCTTGTACCGCTGACTTTTCCTTGCCCAGTGGCAGTTGCTGTATACGTAAGAACCTGAGAAGGAATGGTATTTTGTTGGCCACTTTGCGGATTCATACTTGCGACATATTGTTGATTCGTTACACTCAGCGATTGAGAAGGTACGACAACCGTAACAGTGGCGTTCGAACCAAAATAGATAAATAGCAAAAGGGCCAGTAACAATATGCCAAGACTGATCGAAACAATAGCCAATATTCTTCTGCCATTGCGATTGAAATTTGAACTTGTCTGCCTGTTAACTTGACTATTTAAAGGAGGTGTTGTGACTACTCGGCTCTTATTCGTAGTTGTAGTTATTGGCTTATTTGTTTGTTGCGAAGTAGGATTAACCGTTACCTTACGCGCCTGAGATGAAGGCTGAATGATTGGTTGTGGTTCACGCCTAGCTACAGTTGATGGAGTAAGGCGTGTCGGCTGATCCTCAATTTTGGTTGATGGAGGTAACAGGTCATCTTCATCCCCAAAATCCTCTAGGGATCGACGCATCGTATTTCCCATGCTGCTATCGCGTGGGGATATTCTATATACTCGCGGAGTTTCTGGATGAGATGATTCCTCCAGCGTCTGTTCATCTATTGCATGAGACGACCAATCATCACGAAGCACCCCTCCTCCCACATCACCTAGATCCTCGACCTCAGCGTCATACACATCAGTTGGCACTTCGGAAATATCAGGCACACCCTGATCGATATCGTGTACGATTATGGAAGCTCTTTGCTCAGGCAAAGCGGTCGGCTGAATGTCCTCCATATACCCAAAGGGATCGTCTTCTATCTCACTCGGGTGAGGAATCTTGCTAAATTGTTCATATGTATCACTCGTCGCTTCTGTGTCTGCACTCGGTGATGATGGTTGGCTACTCTCGGAACTTTGCGCTGCCTCACGAATACTACGCGCAACATAGTAGTCCTCTGCCAATGAGTCGACTTCAACATCTTCTCGATCGCTCACATGGGATTGAGGAGCAGGTACCGTTTCCATTGGGAAGTCGTAATGAGAATCGTAGGGTATCTCTTCTATCTCGAACGTGGACGAAGCAAGTGTATCGCTCTCTCTACGTATGTTTTCAGAGCCGCTTACCATGCCCCCATGCTTACCTGATGAAGACGGCATTTGCTGCTGGCTCGACTGTAAAGAACGGCTAGCTCTGTTACCGTTGCTTGCCTGTTTATTTGCACCTTGAGATGTTTTCCCGCCCGGGTTACTGCGAACAGGACGACTGATAGGTCGAGGTCTATCAGAAGGAGGAGACTCAAGCGAATCCGCAACTCGAAATCCAGCAGCTTTGGCAACGGCTCGGATTTGTCGATCAGAACTAATAATCAGTACATCCTGGCCTAGCTCTCGTACACGCGAGCGTAACAAGCGCCATCCAACGTGACTACGCAGCTGAGTCTGAGGCGGAATTACAAGTATAATAGATCCGGCTTTGGTGTTTTCCAGGCGCTCGCGCACATTTGTTAGTTCTTCTTCTGGGCCAAGATAAATGATCTTTTCATTAGCCATTCGCCCTTCTCCCCCTCCTAGCTGGATTGCAGTAAAGATACCAGTAATCTCAATGCTGGCTATACATGTTAGATGTGCATCTGATGAATCACCCGGTAGAGCACCCTCTCTAAAACGTTATCTTCGTTTTGCAGTTCAATTGCCTGGTATGCAAGCGCCATTGGTGTGATATCCTGGGCATTCCTTAAAAGGTTATTGGGATCCACAATGCTAGTCACCATTGTTGGCTGAATTGTTTCGACGATTGGCTGACGAGAAAATGGGAGACGTTCTGTCCATGGGAAATTCTCAAGTTTCTGACGTAAATCGGGCAGACTAGAACCTCCTCCTACTAAATAAATCGCGGGAGGCAGTAGTTCTTCTTTCGCCAATTCCTCAACCAGCAATTCTACGCTATCCATCCATATCTGAGCTTCCGAGGCATATATGTTTTGAATCTCGTCCCGTTCATTCCCTTTAATACTCCCGCTACTATAACTCAACTTGAGTTTCTCTGCCTCTTTCACAGACAGGCCTTTGCTCGACGCGAGTCGACGGGTAAACGTACGCCCACCCAATGCAAACATACGAGTCTCTTCAATCCCACCCTGACGCACAAGCGCAATGTCTGTTGTACCTCCACCAATATCAATAAAGATTGCTCCGCTATCAGCACTTGCATTGGCACTCAAACACCGTGCCAGTGCATATGGCTCTGCGACTATGGTTACAAGCGTCAAATCCAGTCCCTGCGCAACAGTCTCCAAAGCGCCTAATTGCATGAGCGGTGCGAAGGCGCTAAACAGTGTTAACGTGAAGTGACGTCCGCGAAAGCCTATCGGATTAGAAACTGTCTGTCCATCTATACGCACCGAAATCACTGCTGCATTGGTTAAGCGCACTTCGATGTTCGGATAACCCGTCTCTGCCGCGATACGCTCTTTCGCAATCTTCAGCAATTTTTGTTGGGCGCTTGAAATGATGCTTTCAAGCTCTTCGGGTGTAATGGGTTTAGTAGGTTGCTGTCTCTGTTTGGAAATCGTGATAGAACTGCCCTTCACCAGCTCGCCAGCAATGCCAATCACTGTTGAAGGAGCAATAATACCCCCAGCAGATTGCTCTGCTTTGGTTAACGCTTCGTTACAATTTGTAATGACGCCCGGTATATCGGTGACGATACCATCCGACATATGGCTATAGCTCTGTTGATGACGTCCCACCCCCAATACCACTCCAACATCATCCTGGACCTCGATAATGATAGCCTTCGCATAAGCGGTACCGATATCAAGTGCCGTAAAAACTGGTCGCGAATCTTCTCCAAGAGAAGAGCGAACATCAGCGCCACGACTAGAGTATCTTCCGTTCTCTTGTCGTCCTAATTTTGCAAAAAAGTCGAGTAGGAATTGAAAGGGATTACTCATGCATGCATGTCTTCCTGGACAGGGTTGATTATGGTCTCACTATAGAAGAGAACGTTCAATTTACTCAACTCGTCGGTTCTTTCATTTTTCAAGCTTCTTGATTACGTTATAGCACGTTGAACGAATGACCGCAAGAGTGACCTTTTCTAGAGCGCTTCACTAACCAGTTTTGTCACCATACCGAGTGCTGCACCGAGCTCAGCTTTATTTTTGCCTCCACCCTGTGCCGACTCTGGCCTGCCGCCTCCTTTACCACCCAGGCGTTGGCCCACAGCATTGGCAATTTTCCCTGCATGTAGGCCGCGTTTAGTCAGTTCAGTTGAGACACTTACTTGTAGCCCCACCCGATCCTGGAAGTTGCTGGCCAATACTACTACTCCGGGAGTTTCAAGCTTGTTCAGCACCATATCACCCATTTCTCGCAATACCTTCTCATCCGGTACTTCCACACTTGTCGCTACTACTGAAACTCCGGCTACTTCCTGGGCCTTACGAGCTAGCGTCTCTGTTTGCCGCTGGGCAGCGTCGCGATTGAATTGAACAATTTGCCGGCGAGCAGCAGCCAATTCTTGTAAGAGCTGATCGACTCTTGTTTCTAGCACTTCGGGCTGTGTTTGCAATTTAGCACTGATTTTCTCTACAAGAGAGCTGCGCTCGCGCAAATACGACTCCGCGCCACGCCCTGTCAATGCCTCGATACGGCGAATACCGGCAGCAATACTCGTTTCCTGGACGGTAATATACAACCCTATCTGACCAGTTGAAGAGCAGTGCGTACCACCACACAATTCAATGCTTTTCCCCATTGAAACGACGCGCACTTCATCGTCATATTTTTCACCAAAGAGCGCCATTGCACCAGTCATTAATGCCTCTTGCAAAGGCATGATATTTGTATGAATGGGAAAATCAGCACGAATCCAACGATTAATCTGCTCATCTACAAGCGCTAATTCTTGAGCAGTCATTGCACGGGGGCAGGCAAAGTCAAAACGCAGGCGCTCCGGCTCAACTAACGAGCCTCGCTGCTCAACTTGCGGGCCAATGATATCGCGCAGCGCCTTATGCAAAAGGTGTGTAGCGCTATGATTACGCATCGTATCTTCGCGTCTAGACGCAATTACATTGGACTGCACGCTATCACCCACACGCAAGAAGCCTTCTCGGGTACTTCCATAATGAACAATCAAACCCTTCAAAGGACGACGGGTATCCTGAACACTAAATACTCCCATGGAACCGCTCAGATCACCACGGTCGCCTATTTGACCGCCACTTTCAGCGTAGAATGGGGTGACATCAAGTATCACAAGAGCATCTTGCGGAGCACTTATTGTATCAACTTCGATACCATCTACAACCAATCCAACAACCTTACTCGTAGCTGTAATACCCTGATAACCTGCGAATTCAGTTGGTCCAACACGCTTCAACACTTCTGTAAGTGCCTCATCGTCGCGCATTTGAGTAAATGCGCTTGCTGCCCTGCTACGCTCCTGTTGCTGCTGCATTGATTGCTCAAAGCCGGAGACATCGACAGTAAAACCCTGCTCTGCTGCAACTTCCTGTGTGAGTTCCAGTGGAAAACCATGGGTATCATACAGTTTAAAAGCATCCGCTCCTGGAATAGCGGTATGACCCTGTTGCTTCAATTCTACAAGCAAGTTCGCGAGCAAATTCATGCCTGCATTGAGTGTTTGGCCAAACTTCTTCTCTTCGAGGCTCAATATTTCTATAATACGGTCACGCTGCAATCCCAGTTCGACATAGTGTCCGCGCATCAGATTAATGACAGTATCGGCTGCCTCAGCTAGAAAAGGTTTATCCAAGCCTAACAATTTGCCATGGCGTACGGCACGGCGCAGGATGCGGCGAAAAATGTAGCCGCGGCCTTCATTACTAGGCAAAACGCCATCGGCTGCTAGAAAGACAAGCGCGCGTGCATGATCTGCAATCACTCGCAAAGAGGTGTCTATTTTCGTGTCTTTCCCATATGTAGCGTTGGCAAGAGAGGCAAAGCGATCAATCACTACACGAAATGCGTCCGTATCAAAGACCGACTCTTTGCCTTGTAAGATCATCGATAGCCGCTCCAGCCCTAAACCCGTATCAATATTTTTCCTGGGTAACGGTGTACGAGAACCATCTAGATCCTGGTAGAATTCCATAAAAACAAGGTTCCAGATCTCCAAGAAGCGTTCGCAATCACACCCAGGTTTGCAATCGGCTCTACCACAGCCATGCTCGATACCTCGATCGTAATAAATCTCGGAATCAGGGCCACACGGGCCTGATGCTCCTGGAGGGCCCCACCAGTTATCCTCTAACCTTACGATACCATCGTCAGAAATACCCGCGATTTCACTCCACCATCTTGGCGCCTCGTTATCTTCAGGGTGTACGGTTGGATGCAACCTGCCAGCAGGCAATTTGACCACCTGTGTTAGAAATTCCCATGCAAATGCAACCGCTTCATGTTTAAAGTAATCACCCACGGAAAAATTGCCCAGCATTTCAAAAAAGGTCAAGGTGCGCTCGTTTCCCACAAGATCGATATCGGTTGTGCGGAAGCACTTTTGTGCGGAGGTAAGCCGTAATGCTGGAGGGGTCTCCCGTCCCAAAAAGAAGGGAATCATCTGCTGCATACCTGCCGTCGTCAGCAACACAGTTGGATCATTGGGTATTAATGAAGAACTAGGCATCTTCAAATGACCCTTGCTGGCAAAGAAATCCAGGAAAAGCTCTCGAACTTCGGTACTTGTAAATTTCATTTCAACTGACACCTTGTCCTCCTCTATCAAAAAGCCATACATGCTTGTTCTTTCTCGAATTGTTTGGGAATACGTAATGCCCTTTCTTTCATAGCGACATAACCCCCACTTTGCCTCCTCCCAAGAATAATCAAATAGATAAACTTGAACTGAACGTTGTAAAATTGCTTATTAGAAGAAAAGCTTCGCGCTTTACCTAATATGCCTTGATGCGTCAAATGATTGTAGATGCGCAGGGCTATTATATCAAAGGGGGGAATGCATAGCAATGGCAAGAGAGCTTAAAACATGAATACGCCACGCATCATCACAATTCCACATAGAACCTTGCTTGTCCTATGTGGACCTGCCGGCTCAGGTAAAAGCACATTCGCTGCTCAATGCTTTGCCGCGACAACTATTGTTTCATCCGATCACTGTCGTGCAATGATTTGCGATGACGAGAACAATCAGAAGGTGAACCGTGACACTTTTGAACTCTTCCACCTGATTATTCAAAAGCGCCTTTCACTGGGACGCTTCACTGTTGCTGATAGCACAGCTCTCCATTCAGATGCTCGCCGCAAGTTGCGAGACTTATCACGCCACTTCGGCTACTTTGGTTGTTTGCTTCTCTTTAACATTCCTCCCGAGATCTGCCTTGAACGCAACAAGAGCAGGCATCGCCTGGTTGAAGAGCGTGTAATTCCATACCATACTGGCCTGCTGCAACGCGCAATACTTGATTCACCACAAGAAGGTTGGGATCTGATCCATATTCTGGGTGAGCAAGATATGGATGTTAAAGTCGAGTTAGAGGATAGCCAGAGCTTATAAGTCGCGCTACCCATTTTCCTTTTTTGGAGATACAATATCTCTAACGGGTGCAATTCACTATGCCTGAAATGAACATCGTCTTTAAAAGGGCGCACATGAGCGCCCTTCATCTATATTACTCGAAAGGCTTTCCAATGGAGACCCCGGTTTTCTGGAAACGACCGAATCTGCAATTTCCCTCTCAATTTAATACCATTTTTTTTGATATCGATGGGGTACTTA
>DATMNR010000486.1:0-19372 GCA_035568795.1 Ktedonobacteraceae bacterium | reverse complement strand
CGGAAAATGTTGGTGTCGATCTGTACACCGGAAAGACCAGGCGAGAGCTCAGCCTGCTTTGCTTCGACTTCCCGAGTCACATCCTGCGGATTAGCGCCTGGGAACTTCTCGATGACGAGGAGGAGGAGGCCGGGACTGTCGTTATTGAGAATGTCGTCTCCAATGAGAGGCTGATGATCCTCCACCACCGCTGCAACGTCACCCAGGCTCAGCGTCGTACCCTCAACATTCACCTGGGCGAGGTCTTTTGGTGATGAGATGGGCAAGACATGTCGCACCTCGATCCTCTGTTGGGGGCCATCGATCCATCCTCCGCTGCCGGGCGTCGATGCGTTCAAGAAGGTGAGTGGCGACACCCACAAGGCATTTCCGGTGGTTGAGACGATTTGATCAAGTGTGACGTGGTTGGCACGCAATTTTGCCGGATCGATTTGCACCTGTAACTGCCGGTCCCGCATGCCCCAGATGGCCACATTCGCTACGCCTGGGACGGATAACAAGGCGGGCCGAATATTCCAACGCGCGAGTACGGACATTTCGATTGCAGACACCTGCTTCGAGGACAACCCGACGATCATGGCCCGGCTCGTCGCCGATAGTGGCGGCAGGATGACAGGCGGCTGTGCCACGTTTGGCAACGCATACGCCAGACTCAGGCGCTCGCTCACCAATTGCCGTGCGCGGATGATGTCTGTCCCGGGCTGGAAAATGAGGGTAATCGACGACAGCCCGGGGACTGACGTGGAGCGCATGGTTTGCAGCCATGGCGTACCGTTCATTAACTCCTCCAGGTTGAGAGTGACCAGTTCTTCTACTTCGGGGGCCGAAAGTCCAAGGGCTTCTGTCTGCACCTCTACATACGGCGGCGCGAACTCCGGTAGAGCATCCACCGGCATGTTACGAAGTTGGGTGATGCCAACGATCATCAACGTCACGGCGAGAGCAAGCACGAAGAGTCGGAACTTCAGACTCCATTCAATGATCCAACGCATCATGGCTCCTGACCTCCTTGCACAGTCAATATCCACAACATGGAATGACTCCCTCTTCTCTCTTTGCTCCTGACCCTTGGACATACCCAATCACGTCTGTTCAAGGGTCAGGAGTCGTTCACGACCTTGATACCAATGCCGCGCTCAACATCCTGGCCGAGAGATTCTCGGTCACTGCCTATGGCGAGAGTCACGCGGGCGGTTACCGTTGAAGCAGGATGTTCTCATTCGTGAAGATAAGAAGCCCCCCGCTTTGGCATTAGGGAGTTGTCACGGCTACTCAAACACATCCTCACAAGATAAACTACTCAAACTCATCATCACTCTCGCAACCATGGAAACGAAGAAGCAGGGCTTGATACAGCAACACTTCACCTCTAATCAAACTTCCCTAAAGCCAGCAGATTGCCTTCACTGTCTTTAAACCATGCTCCCTTGCTCTGCCCGATCGTTGCCACGCTGTTGACGGTCTTCACTTCGGGCGTATCGTACTCTTCAAAGATCACCCCACGGGCTTTGAGAGCGGCCACCTCGGCATCGATATCGTTCGTCCTCCAGGTCATCTGCGTGTGGGTCCCGCTGGTCGCAATGGGAGAGGGAAATAACAGAAATCTGGTGCCTCCAACACAACGATAGAACAACCCATCGCGCGTATCTGGCAATTCAGTCTGCGGGGTCAGTCCCAGCTTTTCAGCATAAAAACGCCTGGCGCGCTCCAAATCAGTGGCTGGCAGCGCAAAATGGATAAGACAATCTGCTAGCATAGGTTCTACCTCCATAGAAGTGGCCATGAAAGGCGAGCCATTCTTCTCCAGATGAACGCTACGGGAAAACGATTTCCCTAGCATCTTAAGCATGGAATGGCTGCTGTACAGTAAGCAAGAGACGAGCAGGGTTGTTTCCACTGCAAGGAATTGACCTGCTCACCGTCGTGCCCTGCTTATAGAAGCGGTAATTGACGCTACTCTTTTCACTCGTCAAAAAGAAACATAGCATGCTTTCCTGAATTGAGCCTGTGACATAACTGAGTTGCAATTGAGAAAGCAAGTGATCACATGTAAAGGAAATTTAGGGGCGAATGCAAGAATTGAGTTTGAGCGCTGAGAAAGGAAGCCCGGTACGTGCTCAGTTTTCCACTTCACAACCACGAGTAATGCGGGGGAGAGCCGGTTCTCATGAGCAAGAACGTCGGATCTCAGTTCCCTTTCAGCTATGTCACAGGATCAGTTCAGATGAACACGCTATGCTTGTGCTACGGACGGGCAGCGATCGGTTTCGATCAGTTCATGCCTGAGAGCAAAGGCGTTGAAAGCTCTCTCCATCGTCTTTCAACTGTGTGGCGTCCTCTTCTGAGGTCATGTGGTGTTTGCTGTTGCTCTCTAAATGTCACTGCTTAACGACCGCAGCAGCAGGTAGGCAGTAAAGATACGAAAGGAAAGATAACGAATGGTAGCCGAACGTACGCTGTTTCTTCCAGGGGAGCAGGAACTCCTCGCTACAGTCCTTGATCGAGCAGCATGGACTCGCTTCCCTGGAAGCAACGTCCGCCGGAAACACCTTGCCATCCTGCTGTTGACGCTCGCGGTGAACAATCCATCCCTCTACGTCCACTCTCATCGCGTGAGACTGCTGACCCATCACCAGGCGTGTGTCCTTCACCTTTCACAAAGTCAGGCAAACGCGATCGAATTGGCGGCACTGCTGCATGACATCGGGAAACTGGCGATTCCCAATTCGACGCTCCAGAAAGCCTCACACCTGACACATGAGGAATTGATGCGCATCAGGCGACATCCAGCGTATGGCGCAGTGATTCTCAAGCAGATGGGGATGCTGTCCCAGGTCACACATGTCGTCTATCACCATCATGAACACTGGAATGGCGGGGGCTATCCCGCTGGAATACAAGGGGAGGAGATTCCACTTGGAGCACGCATAATCGCGATTGCTGATGCATTTGAGGTCATGACCTCGCGTCGGCCCTACCAGGCTCCACGTCCACCCATCCAGGCAGTTGAAGAACTGCGTAGGTGTGCGGGTACGCAGTTTGACCCGATCCTGGTGGATCGTTTCTGCAGTAGCCTGGAGGCCGATCTCTCGTGCTTCTCTTCCTTTAAGATTGGAAAGTGAGCCGGAACGAAAGGCGCTGGGATGTTGACCGTCGTCACTCGGAGGGATGATGCCGCAAGTAGCACACGGAGAACTGAGAAGTAATACTGTCGAGTCACCAATTGGATAGCTTGCTCATCCATGGAAGACGAACAGAACACACCCCACCTTCCTCTCCATGTTGTTGAAACATGGTCAGCTAGCTGGTCCGTTTTGGCATATGCAGCACCCCATGGTTTCTTATCGCAAGGGAAGTGACCCTTCAAGAGAGAGTGGATTTGGGCGCGAAGGAAGGAGAGGCTAGAGTTGTTCTGAGACGAAATGGACCGCGATGAAGTGCTATGATCTTCCCCAATTTGAGGATTCTCCGTCATCTTCCGTGCAAGGAGAAGCAATTCTTGAGAGCAGCAGAATCTGGAGATTCGCTACTGGAGCCGATGAGTGTGAATCACTTTCGCCGAGGTATACGCTTTGCACGGAAGGCTTCCAAGAGAAGCACGCTCTTCCTCTCAAGAAATGCTCAACTCTCGTCATGTTTCGTGCGATGTTCAGTTTCTCTGGTGAGTCACCCGGTAAGGGAGGCTATGTGAATGAGCCAGAACCCCCTCTCACCTTGAACAGGCTCTTCTCATACGACGGCATTCCCGGTAACCATCAATAGAGCGCTAATCCGCGGAAATAGGCTAGAGCGAGAGTTCCCCACGTGCTCGCCTGACGAGTAGCCTGGTCCAGGCGAGCGTCTGCGAACTGGAGGGGGTCAGGTTTTTATCATAAGGCTGATCATGATCACCTCCCTCACCCAGTTCGACCTCTAATCGCCTGATTTCTATCCAACTCGTGTAGTGGGCATCGCAAAGCTGCTTTACAGCAATGGCTGTGGACAGTGCCCCTTGATTAGCACGTTGAAGCATCGCGTCCATCTGCTGAGTCGAGGTGAAGAGAAAAACGCGAATGTGCTCTTCTGGCAGGGTACGATAGAGTTTCAGCACTCCCAATACACCATGGAGCGAGTTGAATGGGGGTGACTTCCAGTGCCAAATGTTTGAGTGTTTCCCTCGTATGGCAACTCGATAGCAAATCATAGGATTTCGTGCCTTTCCTTTCATCGCTTGAGCACTTCGTTCATGCACACAAACCACACGAAAGCCTCCGCGTCTGCTATTTCGCAAGATTGTAGGCGATAACCAGAATATGTGGACTTGATTAAACCTACCACTGGAAATCGATAATAGGCAATTGATCCGCGAAGAAAAGCAAGCTTTCTTGGCAATTTGCATGAATTTTTGTGGAGAGTACATCTTTTACCCAATGGTAGACTCTCATTGTCTCACCCCTGGGTACTGGCTTCGCAGAAGGGATGATGCATAAAGTGCCTACCACGTTCTCGACTGGGTAGCATGCGTTGTGTCGAGCCAGCTTCATGATGTTTGCACATCAAGAAGTTCCAGGAGAGAATGGAATCTACACCTGTGCATCCAGCATCTCTCTGATCTCCTCGACCACTTTTACTTTCCCCAAAGGGACCGGGATTTCTTCTGCACCTTCCTTGTGGCATCGTTTCATCACGTATTTCGGCCAGGGAGATGGGGCAAATCCTGTCCAGATCGGCTGTGGGTTGACGACCTCCATTTGCTCACCAAAGTAACGTGTCACCACACCTTCGTGCGTACGAATATTCCCCTGCAAATCGGCCTCAGCAACCGTGGCTCGTACATATTTTTTGATGCATGGAGTTCCGATTACCGATACATGTTGCATCCTCTGATCCGCATCGGCATGTCCTTCAAGCATGATTTTCCTCCGTTCTTTAGGTGTTGACATTCATACACTCTTATTTTGCTTCACTTTCAGTGTAATCTGGCTTTCTGAGTTGAACCTATGGACAGGCTAAGATGAAGTTGAGGAAGTAAGGAGGCAGTGTTTTCGTAGCGGATGCTCAGGTGAACCAATTGCAATTGCAGAAAGGACACATCAACGGTCGAGCGAATCAGATTTGCTACGATAGTGTATGCTGTATAGAGCTACCCTTTTTCACCACTTTCAGAAAACAGGAGGGAAGCTGACTCAAGTTGGCTGAGTGTTCTGTTGGGCATAATCAGAACGAGACAAGAGAAGACAATATGGTCTCCTCAACCATCGCCAACAAACTCTCCCTTCTGCGCTGTTCCGAAAAGGCCAAGAACAGTTCTCATCAAGCATCAAGGGGGAGCAAGACACTGAAGGTACTGCCCTTGCCAGGGATGCTCTCAGCGGTGATGTTGCCGCGAAGTTGCTCTACCAGGGTTTGCGCGATAGAGAGCCCAAGCCCTGTGCCCTGGCGTGAACGTGCACGATCGGCACGGAAGAAGCGTTCGAAAATGTGCGGCAAGTCCTCCGGGTCGATGCCTATGCCTGTATCGCGGACACGAAGCACGGCCTGTCCGTCGTTTTGTTCCAGCGAAACGGTCACGCGACTTATTCCTCCGTCGTTGTGTATGGGGGTATACTTGATGGCGTTGTCAAGCAGGATCAGCAGGATCCGGCGAATGCTCTCGTCATCTCCTTGTACACGTGATGGCTCGATGCGGCCTACCTCGAGTTGCACCTGCGATCCTTCACCACTAAGTCGCTTACGTAATTGGCGTATCAGTTGGAGTACAACACGGTCGAGTTCGACCGGTGGAGCGCTGGGTCTGCATTCCATATCTGGCTCCATCTCTTGTAATTCGAGCGGTGTATCGTTATTGGCATCCGCACATGCCAATACCAACAACTCCTCCACCAATTCTGCAAGTCGGATCGTCTCTTTATGAGCATCAGCCAGCATGATCTGGCGTTCTTCTTGCGGGAGTTCCTTTACATGGCGCTGCAAAAACGCCAGATTGCCCTGAATCGTGGTGAGAGGTGCGCGCAGTTCGTGCGATGCATCGGCGACGAAGCGCCGCTGCGCCTCTGTGGCACTTTCTAATGACGCGAGCATCTCATTGAACGTCTCCATGACCTGGGCCAATTCATCACGCCCACGAGGTTGGGGCACGCGCCAGCTGAGGTTGCCCAAACGTGTACCTCGCACTGTGGAGGCAGCGATGGCTCGTGCCGTTGCTACGAGTTCGGAAAGTGGACGAAGCACACGTGTTGCGATAAGCCAACTTGCGATCAGGGTTCCCACCAGAGTAATGACTCCGGAAAGCAGGAGGAGTGTTCGTAACAGCAGCATAGTGGCATCGACGTCCGCGAGCGATTTGGCGACGAGCAGCATGCCGATAACTGGCCCGTTGCCCATTGGTGTTCCGTTGGCATTGCTGCTCACCCCATGCGTTGGAGCACGGATTGCCAAGGCCTGTACACGCACATGCTGCCCATCCACCTCCGATTCATAAATCACCGGCGCCTGACCGGCCAGGACGCTTCTCATCGTATCGGTGCTAAGGGGGATACGCGAGCCACTGGAGGTTGGATAACGCACCTGGTTGTGCGTATCGAGAACCTCAACCACAACACCGGGATTGCGGTAGGTATCGACCACGCGCATTGTCAATTGATCTGGCCAATAGGGCGGAGCACCTTGCACATCATCCAGCACATCTACCATCGCGACGCGCGCCTCGGTCTGTAGCGCGCTGTTGACGCTCTTCGTAATGGCATCGGTCGTCAGGAACAGGAACAGCAGGCCAAAAAAACCCAGCGCAACCGCGATGAGAGATCCATACCAGAGGACCAGCCGTAGCCGGAGCGAACGGTGGAGAACCTGCTTGGGCTTCACTGCTTCTGTTGTGTGTTTCACAGCCTTCATATCGATGCTCATTATCGATGTACGGATAACCTGTTGTCTTTCATTCTGTTGAGGAGTATAACATACAAGCATGGGTTGAATCTGTACAAAAGCTGAGATGAAACTGAGAAAGCGGTGTGGCCCTGCTCTAGGGGTTTCAACTGCTGTCCGTGAGTGTGGTAAGAGGAGGACGTTGTGATCAGTGAAAATCTGAATGAGTTCATCTCATTGCTTGATCGTGCCAACCTATACTTGTAACTCACCACGCTGTACCTGCACAAGCAGTACAATCCATGCGTGGGCTTGCGGCCATGTAAGAGGAAAGGCAAAGTGGTAGAGGAGATCATGATCACCACCTGCTCCACGTTCTAACTCTAACCGCCTGCAATCCAGTCTGCTCACACCATCCAGAGTAGCTGCTCGCTTGCTACTTTCATTCATCGAGTGTGAAAGGATGACCGCACCTGAACCAGTCTTCTGGTTGTGTTGTTCCTTCTGCGCTGACGTTTCTCGTGTCGCGTCTCCTGGAGAGATCAGTCGCTCACACAGGAATTGCGCTGCCGTGACCGAGTGCATTCCCATTGCGCCCTGCTGGCGCTTGAACTGCTCATCGAGGTCCTCACGCGAGGTAGAGGAGAACACGCGCAGGCGGTCTTGCGGCAGGGCATGATAGAGCCGAAGAAACCGCAACACAGCATCGAGCGAACTGAGAGGTGTTGACTTCCACTGCCAGACTGGAGGAACGGTATGGGTCTGCATGGCTACACGGTACAACATGTTCTAGCTCCTTAGGTTTCACAACTGACTCGCGTCTCTTATCATATTGCCTCTACAGCGCGCATCTTTTACTGTGGAGAGACCACAAAGAAATCGTCAACCGTACCCAACATCTTCAATACCATCTTTCATTGCCCTACCATATGTATGGTACGGTCGACGTCCTGGCAAAGGACCAGATGCGGCTTATTTCGTCATGATGAAGAGAGGACTGACGGCAAAAGACACATCCGGATTGGTCATTCCCGCATTCAGGAATGAGATGACCTGGCATACATGATTTTCTCTGCCTGTCAGGTTCGCTGTATTAACCTTGTACTGAAAGGCCCGGTACAACTCCGGCCACGCGCTTGAAGACATCGCTCCAGAGCTTGCCTGGGTAGGCGTTGCGGGAATGAGGTCATTGGCGCTGAGGTCTCTCACAAGAATATTCGTGAGAAACTGCGCTCCGCTACTGTGGATTGCAGATCCGGCCTCTGCTTCAACAATGACTTCGAAACCGCTGCTGACAGGCAGGGTGGAGTCTGAGATTTTCCCTCCTGTTTCTTTCGTGTACACTCGAACGAGCTCGACGTCGTTTGGACTCATGATCAACCTCCTTGAAATGTGTAAGGAACACTTGGTTTACAGGGCGGTCCCTGAGCATCATCGCTCTCGCCTGGCGTAAATCGCCGACCGTCTTCTCCGATATCACGCTATGCGGACGAATGAGAGAGGTCGAAGCGCTCAGTTCACTACCGCTCTATGAAAAAGCCTACCTTAGCAAGATGAGATAGAACTGTGGCGTGGTTGAAATACGACTGAGAGGAAATAATTGGTAGAGCATGAACCTCGGAGCCGTATGCATTGTTTCTGCTCATGAGGTTCGGGCTGTGGGCGCATTGTTCCGGCTTCTCAGTTTGATCTCAGCTCTACCACAGCGCTACCTCACACGAGTACCGTATGCTCTTCTTGATGCTGGTAGAATCGCTCAATAGCACAACACTAAGGGAGAACAGAAGCATGAGTAGCACGCTTAAACACAAGGATCAAGCACAAGTGCCATCCATCCAGGTGCCTCTTGTGAAAGAGGTATCGCGTCTTCCAGAGAGGATTCGAGAACGTGTTAGCCTGCCAAAGGTGCTCATTCGAGGAGACATCAGGTTGCGAGTCCCCGCATCCTATGCTGGGAGTAGGCCGGTCAAAGGCCATTATCACATCGAAACGGATGGGATGCACGAACCTTTGCAGGTCATCTGGATCGCCGAAGGCAATGTGCTTAATCACACGGTACATTCTCTCGATATTGAATTTGATGTGAGAGGAATACCGGCAGGAGAAACCCTCACATCTGTGCTCACAGCGCAGGTAATAGAGACGAACGGGCAAGGATGCATCGTTCACAGTAGCGTCTTCATCCAGATTTTCGTGGTGTGAGGTCAGCTTCGCATAGGTAATTCTGCGCTCAATACCCTGTCATCGTAAAGTCATGTTCCTGGCCCTGCGCTTGGTCTGGCGCCGTTTTCGAAGTAGACGTTGCTTCGTGTGCTGTCCAAAGATACGCCACATGAAGAAAAGCGCAAGCAGGATACCAACTATCACCAACCCCGATCGTTCGAGGATCACGTACAGGCGGCCAATCTCAGTAGCAACGAAATATCCTACCAGGCAGAAAGCTGTATTCCAAACGGTGGCGGCTATCACTTCAAATCCGAGGAAGCGTAGATAGCGCATCTGAGCCATGCCCGCACTGAGCGCAACAAATGAGCGGAGATGCCCGATCAGGTGCGAGACGAGTATCGCCTTCCCTCCATGTTTAGCAAGCACCTTCCGCCCTAAACGCATTCGTCCTGCCAGCCGTATTTGGCGACCGAACCTGCTTGCACTCCATCGATTGGCAACTCTGACCAGCACAAACCGTCCCATAAAGTAGTCAATGTGATACCCCAGAATTGTTCCAAGGGAGGCGATAAGGATCACCCACCCGAGATTGAGGGTACCCAGTCGAGCATAAGCGGCTCCAAGGATCGCTAATGCATTTCCGGGAAGGAGAAAGCCGAGCACTGCGGTATTCTCACCCAGAGTCCCCAGAAAGATGACGAGATATCCATACTGATCGTAGAACGTACTAAGGAATTTGGTCCATTCATGTATCGTGGGCGTTGGCATATGGTTTTCCTTTATATCGCTAGTGCTTCATGCAATCTCTATCATCTGCTGGATGCCATTGCGGGGCCAGCACTTTGCTAGCTGCTGTATCAAGGTCTTTATTCCTCACCTCGCGGCGGCGATTCTGTATCATTGAAGCTGCAATGGAAGCGGTAAGCACGACCACAGTCACTACCAGCGAGAGTACTGTCGGAATGTGATAAATATCGGCCAGCACCATATTCACACCGACGAATGTCAGCACGACCGCTAATCCAAGTTTCAGGCAGGAGAACATACCCATTACGTGCGCGAACACGAAGTACAGCGAGCGCAGGCCGAGAAGAGCGAAGACATTAGAGGTATAGATCAGAAAGGGATTCTGGGTGATCGCGAAGATCGCCGGAATCGAGTCCAAAGCAAAGAGCATGTCTGTCGTCTCGACCACGAGCAACACGAGTAGCAGGGGTGTTACCAGCAGATGACCTGCTCGCCGCACCAGAAAGCGATCGTGCTCGTAATCATGCGTGACAGGGAAGATGCGACGGACGAGTCTCAGCAACAGATTGCGCTCAGGATGCACTTTCACTTCCTTGTGGAATGCCATTCTGATTCCCGTAAAGAGGAGGAAAGCCCCAAACAGATAGATGATCCAGTGGAATGTCTCTAGCAGGACAACTCCCAGCGCAATCATGGTACCGCGCATGAGCAGGGCACCCAGAACGCCCCAGAAGAGTATCCTGTGGTGATAGACCGCCGGTACACTGAAGGAGGTGAAGAGCAGCACGAAGACGAAGATGTTGTCAATGCTGAGAGACTTCTCAATCAGGTAGGCCGTGAAAAATTGCTCAGCAGGCTCAGGACCACCAAAGAAATAAATTCCAGCATCGAAGAGCATCGCCAAGGAGATCCAGATCACGCTCCAAGTCACTGCCTCTTTGATCGAGATGATATGCGCTTTGCGGTGAAACACGCCAAGGTCAAGGGCCAGCATTGCCAGGACGAATAAAGTGAATCCTATCCATAACCAGATCATGTGTGAACCCATGCTATTTCCTTTGATGTTTTGAGCTTGTTCTCTTTCAAGCCGTTCATGCCCATTTCAATCCATTCAACCCAGAGCATACGGTACAAGGATGAACCCTCCCTGTGCGGAAGCTGAGACGAGTCTGAGGACGATTGGAGAGAGCAGACAGAGTTTCCGCAGTATAATGGCCATTCCATGTTTGTCTCATTTAGATGAGGCCTGATGATAAATGGGAAGCTAAGTCGAGGACTACCCAGGCAAGATGCAGATCTCATGATTATGGTTGGGAAAAACTGCAAGGCTTGGTAATACTACTTGGAGGCGAGAAGATAGGTTGTTACTTTCACACATTCCCGGGGAGAAGATGTGTGAGATACCAGATTACTCTGTCAAGCTTCAATAGGAAGAACCATGCATTCGTAAGGGATGCCCTACATTTTCTACGGTCACTTCAAGCTTGACAGAGTAACATGGCCCAACCTGTGCAACGTGAGGATCGTTGCCCAATCTCTTACTCGACTGGCAAAGGTGGTCCCAGTAATGCCATGCCATATGCACGCCATAACTCCTGATCTTGGGGAGGCATTGCGTTGGCCCTGGTCACTTCGCGGAAGAAGGCTTCCATTCTCCCAGCGGGCTGAAAAGCAATCAGAATCCGGTCCCGCGCCTCACCGGCAAAGGCCCAGACATGGGAACACGGCGTGGGGCCAGCGGCGAATCACCCGGTAGGAGGTGGAAACGTTCCGCTCCAACCTAGAACTGGAACTCGTCTTCGAGGATATAGAACTATTCATCCTGGTCGTAATGCAGTTGACGTTCAGGGCCACCCTTCGCCAGGAAGGTGTTCTCAAGGATGAAGAGATCACCTGGGTTCTGCAATGCCATCTTGAAGGCAATGGTGCTAATGCCCAGTCCACGCAGTTCGCTCAGATGTCCATCGTATTAGGTCGCCAGTGTAAAAGATCCCGCAGCAATCCCAGGTGCTGTAAAACGAATGTACCCTGATGGTTTTCAGGCTGATCCCCTCTTACAGGCCCTCGGAACTCTAGACAGATCTATCGAATTCCTCGCCCGTCATCCCCAGGAACCTCCCGGTCTCACCTGCCAGGCGTGCCAGAGCCCATTTTCGCTTGAATTATCGTTTGTAGCAAAGGCCTCCAGGCGTCCATCGGCATTCTCTGACACCACGGGAGTATAGAGGCCAACGTTGGATGGTGTACCTAATGAGGTCCAATTGCTCCAGGCATGTCCTGGTGAGGTTTGCCAAGAATGCCAGAGCGCTCTGTCGTTACCTGTTATCAGCACCTCCAGGCGTCCATCAGCATTTCGTCCCAGAGAGAAGATCAGTCCGTGAAACAGGTGTACCCAGCGAATTCCAATGAGTCTGTGCCATGATATCTCCTTTTCTCAGCAATATAGATGCTGAGCAGTAGTAATGATCAAAAGAGAGACGCACCATGATTTTCAGGAGAACGAGCAGCAGTCAATAGGCACTAACTTCCATTTCTCCAATGTTAGCCAAAACCTCTGCTAAAAGTCTTGAGTAACGGCCTATGCTATATCTGTTGATGTATGGCGAGGTTTTGGCTAACATTGGCTGTGTTGCTCTATCATTGACTCGTGTATGTGAACTCGTAGAGACTACCGTCTTGGGTGGCGCAGAGCACATGACATAATTGGTCGTGGGCGTTATAGAATGACGTGCTATCAGCCACGTTCCCAGGTATCGATGTGAGCGATATGGGTGGTTTTTCTATCAAATGGCAGCCGTATGTATCGTACGCGCGAAGTTTCAGCCAATCCTGCCCAAGCTCCCTGGTTAATACAACAATATGCCGGTAGTTGTTATCGGAACTAAAGAATGCGGTCACATTCCGCACTGGATAGTCAAAGCGGGTTTTCACATAGTCCTGACCAACAGTTGAGGGAACATGGTTCTCGTCAGGATAGTCAATGTCGTAGATCTGCCCATGATCATTTTGAGCGACGATGATGTGACGCGTGTTGGGATTTTCGTCATGAGAGAGAAAACCACTTATCGAGGCGATCTGATTGACACTGAGTGGGATCGTGATTGGCTGGCGTACGGGAGATAGTGCGCTTATCCAGGTGATATCCTCGAGTTTTCCCATACTATCTACAATCACTACATGACGCAAGTTATCGTAAGGCGAGTAGAAGCTTGCCATTCCGCAACCAGAATGAAAACCGCTGATGAAAGAGAGGGGCAAGTCGGTTTTGTGCGTTTCGGTTATATGCAACGATTCGTCTAGCCTGTAGTAAAATTCATGCAGGTTGCCATCTCTGGTGCCGACGACGGCATGGTGATACTTGTCATTAGGCGTAAAAAAGCCTGCGATAGTGACGCTGTTGTCGAAGTGCCCAAGCTGCTTAACGGGAGGATATCCAGGTGCTACCTCACTGGGATCCAAAGTTACTGGATCCCAGTGCACTTCGAACACATTGCCATTGTCCGAAGCAGCGACCACATGCTGCAAACGGTCATAATCGGTGTAAAAGCCGGCGATAGCAAAGATGCTGCTACCAAAGATCGCAATTCTATTTGGTCCACTTACCATACTGCTTATTCCTTTCTTTTTGGGTTGGGCTGAAACAAATTCCAACCAGGTAAGCGAGCTACTCCTCGAGTTCCTCGAGCGCTGCTGCTCACATTGAGCAGTTGAAGCGCTCAATTGCGCTCCTACTATAAGTTGCAGCTCCTTACTGGCCTATTCGCCCTCCTGCAAACTTATCAGAGAGGTATCTTCAAGGATGCAGAGCCGAACATGATTACTGGAAAGACATGTCAGCATGCATACCTATTGTTGAAGAAAACTTGATGACATTTTCACTCAACTCGAATTCAAAGTACCCTCCTGTCTCACGGGTAATATCAATGGTCAAGGCTTTCCCGTCCGAACGGGTGATGGTCATTGAAGAGTACTCCTGATCTGGGTATAAATTGTCGGAGATAAACATCTTCGCGGTAGTAATCGACAACGAGTATCTCGCGATAGCATGCGATAGCCTGTTCCCATGTTCCTGCCTGGCTGTACAAGGCACCTAACTGATCGAGCACGTGGAGCCACCTGTCTTGTAAGGCCACGCGGGTACCTGATGCCGACTCCTCATAGGGATCAGCGAGATGGTCTCCGGTATAGGTGGCACGAGCCTGCTCAAAAGCCAGGGTAGCCTCAGTCGTCCTGCCAGCCTGACCTGCGCACAAGCCCCGCTCGTAGGCGGCGCGAAACGCGTCAACATCCTGGACGATCGAGAGAGCTGGGTTTAGAAGATAGCGGCTGTGACGAAACAGCACCGTCTCATCACTGCCACCAGGACCACATCCGCGTAGTGAACAGCGCAAGGTGTGGATAGCCACCTGCAGATTGGGTGCGCCAGCCACCGCATCCATCTGCGGCCAGAAGCGGTCGACAAGCACCTCGGTTGAAGCGGTAAGCCCAGGACTGGACAGCAGGTACTTGAGCACAGACTTGCCACGGCGACTATTGCAAGGAGGCACCTCACGTCCAGCACAGCGGAGGTGAAAGTTGCCCAGACAACTGATATCCCAGTCGCCAGCTCCGGGTGTCCGCAACCTGAATACATTCACCGTGGTCGAGAGGTGAGCTGGCACGTTTCCCGTTTGTCGTATGCGCGATGGTTGTACAAGCAACCAATGGCGTAGTTTCTGTATGTCTTGTTCCAGGCAGGAGACGCGCTCAAGGATAAGCTCGAGCGTGGCCTGGCTGCACTCAGTGCAAATGGTTTCCTTCTGGCTGATCGCATCGCAGGAATGGCCAGTCGCTCGATGATCTAATTCACCTGGAGTAAGGATCTGCGGCATATTTCTTCCTCATGTACCTCTTGAAGTCACAACGGTGCTTCGTCTGTTCCGGGCAAAAAAAGACCCAAGGGCCATTGTCGCATTGCTATCATATAACCTACGAACGGAGTTCTATAATAATCGCAGCTTCAATAAATAAACTATAAAAGAGTATTCTTAAACGACTCTGTGGAGAAGCTGAGATGTACCTGGGCATGATTTCATGGACGGTTCAAGATCTGAGAGGAACAAAAGGTACAGTTTCTTCATTATTGAAGGTAGGTGGTTGTTACACCAGGTGAGAGCTAGTTGAAAGCTTCACGACGCTTTGTGGGCATGCTCTTCGAAAAGAGAGGTTCCCCGTCATTGGGGAATTTGCAATAGGTATCGGAAGTTTTCCCTGGCACATTACAAACCTGTTCAGATTTGCTGAGGCGAGTGCTTGTACATTACGGCGGTGGACCTCATAAGCCATTTGACCATCTTCGAACAAAAGCTGTTGCTCGTTTGAGTCGCAGTTCGGCACAAACCTATCTTCTTGCCATTGTCAAGCTGATCTATTCACGGCAACGCATTCAGGTATCGGTGCAGCTATGAGACTGAGAGGCATAACAAAATGGTTTCTGTTTCACCTTCCTTGATAGACTCTGAATTTGCATCATTGCTGGTCCTTCTGTCTCATGGAGCTTCATTTCTTGAAAACGTAGCCGACGCTGCGAACAGTATGGATCAAGCGTGACTCCCCTTCCGCCTCAAGCTTAGAGCGTAGGTAGCCGACATAGACTTCCATGACGTTCGAGGATCCCTCGAAATCGATGCCCCAGACACGATCCAGGATAATCTCGCGAGTGAGCACCTGGCGGGGACGCTTCATGAAGAGAAAGAGCAATTCATACTCGGTGGGGGAGAGTTCAATCTCTCTTACTCCACGGTGTGCTATTCGCGTGCCCGTATCCAGCTCGACATCTGAGTAGCGTAATACCTCATGCTGCTCCTCCTGGCTGCGCCTCAGCAGTGCCTTGACCCTTGCTACCAACTCCTCGGGGGCGAACGGTTTCACCAGGTAGTCATCCGCGCCTGTCTCCAGGCCTTTCACACGATCGGCGACAGTGCCTCGTGCAGTAAGCATCAGGATGGGCACGGTATCGCCCGCTGCGCGTAGCCGCTGTGCGACCTCCAATCCGTCCAGTCCAGGCAACATGATATCGAGCACGACCAGGTCCGGCGGATGTTCCAGTGAGCGGTCAAGGGCTTCTGTGCCACTTCTTGCAATTGTAACACTGTACCCTTCATAGGCCAGGATACGCCGCATCAGATCTGTGATGCGTGGATCGTCGTCTACCACCAGAATGTGCGCCTTCATCACATTCCTCCAATCATTCTTTTAGGCATACAGATTCACCTCCAGGACGGCTACATGAACTGCTGAAAACTACCAACTGCATATAAACGCTTGTTGTTTTCTTGTTTTTGTTGCTTGGATCGCTATGGTGAAGTATAGCATTGTTTTGTGAAGCAATGCTGAGATGAGTCTGGGATGAAGCTGAGAGCAGATTCAGGATCCCTTGCTTGACCCTCTCATATATCCATCAAAGCTGATTCTCAGGTTCTGTCCAGTACCCGATATAATAAACACAACAACAAGGAGAGGTATTGGATCGAATGGACACGAAACGGAAGAGTTATACGTCAGAATACAAACTCAAAGTGGTGCTGGAAAGCATGCAGCGTGATACCACGCAAGAGGAAGTGTGCAAAAAATTCAGGATCGCCAGCTCGATGCTGCATCGCTGGAGAAAAGAGTTTCAGGCCAATGCAGCCAGTGTCTTCCATGATAAACGTTATCCCAACGAGATCGGCGCACTCTCAGGGCTATGAGCCAGGCCAATCGTCTGACGATTTGAAGCAGATTATCAGGGAACTCACCGTCCAGAACGAAATAGTAAAAAAAGCCTCGGGGCTGTTGAGGAAGTAAAGACCGCACGAGATGCGTGGAACTGGCACACCAGTTGTGTCGGCCTAACGGCCCCTACTCGAAAAGCCAGGTAGCCAGGGCATTGGGCATCGCACGAGGAACGCTCTATTTCAAAGGCAAACAAGCAGGGAAAGATAAAGCAGTGGCTACGGCGATTGAAGAGTGGCATGAAAAGGATGATACGATGGGCCATCGCAAACTGGCGGTGCTGCTCAAGACGGGGAAAAATCGGGTCAAGCGGGTGATGAAGAAATATGGTATCGCCGCTCGCCGTAAGAAGAAGCGCTATGTGTATCCAGGTAAGACGAACGGCGTGGTCCCCAATCGGCTGCGAGACGAGAAAACTCCCGCAGATGCGGAGATCGTCTTTTCTGATATCTTTGAAGTGCACCTGGCTGATCGCACCAAAGTGCGTGGGTGCTTTGCTCTCAGGAAACACACACGGCATATCCTGGCACTCGCTTTTGATTATCACATGCGTGCTGACCTGGTGATCTCCACCATTGAGATGATCGCCTTCTCGGTGTCTGGGATGATCTGGCAGAGCGATCAAGGGAGTCAGTATGGAGTCGAACAGACGTGCAACGCGCTCTTGCGCAAAGGCGGATGACGCGGTCGATGAGCCGAGCAGGGACGCCAACTGATAACGGCTATGCCGAGCGCTTTGTGGGCCAGTTTAAGCTCTCGGTAGCTGAACGAAGAACGTATGGCACACTCGGAGAGTTTTTGCGGGCAGCAGAAAACTGGATCAACGTCTCTAACCAACTGAGGCCTCATGAGGGATGAGATCAGCAGTCTCCCGATTCCTATGCCAGTGAGATGGGCCTGCTGACGGCTCCTTATTTGTCCTTCTTTTAATGTTCAGGTTTCCGGGTACTTGACAAAAAAGGCTCTATTATACTCTCCTTGTACAATAAAGAGGGGGAGTTTCGGCAGGAACAAGTTCTCTTTTGCAGTAGTGATTATCTCCTTGAAATATATCTATTCCCTTTCAGATAGAACCGCAAAGGCAATTCTTTGGCTTTTGTAATGCCGATACGGGTCGTTTGCACAATATCGGCGTTTCCGATCATGGGAGAGGATGGGAGACTGTCAGCAGACCAAATTTGTAAAGACCCATTAAAAAAAGAGTTTCCGTTAAAAGCAACCGCAATACCAAGAGCTTCTGTCAACCTTGCTGGACCATTACACAAAAGTGTTACCTTTTCCGTTCGGCGCCTTTGTTGCATCAGAGCAATGCCACGTTGAGGTTCCAACGCTCGTATTAAGACCGCCTCTCCCGCTCCTTCTCGTCCTGTCACCACATTCACGCAATAATGCATGCCATAAATGAAATACACATAGGCATGCCCTACCGGACCAAAAAGAACGGCATTTCTCTTTGTTTTCCCCATAAATGAATGAGCGGCTGGATCATGCGCAAGGTATGCCTCCGTTTCGACAATCCTCCCAAGCGTCGTCTCCTCCCCTTCGGGATGTACGAGATAACATCCCAGCAGTTTTTTAGCGACGGTAGTCGTATCTTGCTCATAAAAAGTTTGAGGTAGAATCATGATCAAAGTTATTATCTCACTTTATCTTCTCAATCCACCGAGCCCTGAAGGCTTGGGGGTTCGGTGGTTCCGCGAAGTACTTCACGGAACTCCATGATGCTGACCATGTAGACGAGCCGTCCGTCGTGGCTGATCACATACTCGCCAACCCTCGGATCGTCACACCGACCGGGTCACTCGGCGAAAAGTAAATCTCAGTTTAGGCGGGTGGTGTCTGTGTTACCTCGGCCGTAGATTTGCTCTCACGACTGAGGTTACTCTACAACGACGTCATCGCATAAATCTTGTGTTTAGCGTCCTAATCACCTTCTGCCGAGACCGTCAAGTGTGACCATGTGTCGCTCACATTACGCGATCCTCCACTGTCTATCTCTTCTCCTCCTCGGTTCGAATGTAGTAAAGCCATGAGGGGAACTCAAATCACCACACTGGCTAGCCATTTCCTACACTCCAGCTTAGCATAACAGTCCATGCTCACAATTCACCATATTACACGATACCTTGAGGAGTATCCGCCCTATGTTTCAAACCACTTCGACCGTGAGTTGCTATTGCGATTGGGTCATAGCCACCAGCGCTAACCCCCCTAAGTTCAACTCTTTAGCACGTTCTCCTCCCTTAGCTGTAGCGATAGGCTTTATTATCTGGACCAATGCTAATGCTCCTTGATCAGGAGTAGCGAGTCCCGCGACGAGATTGGCAAATGGGATCCGCGCCTTTTTCACAAGTGATGATCCAGCCAGTGTGACGAGAGCACGCTGGGAGCCAGCCGATGCATCGCATGCGCACATCAGCCTCGTCCTCACGAAGCACGAGCATCGGCACAGGGCTATTATAGCTCACCTATGAGGCCACACTACCCAGAACCCAGTGTGTGAATCCTATTCAACCGTGGTTGCACATGACAATCACATCCGCTCTTCGTGATTTGTCGACGGAGAGGATACCCCGCGCAATCGCATCATACATGTCCTCAGTTTTATTGTGTTTCCCGCAAGCTGATCTGATCTGGTGACGTGAGAAAGGGGACTATCTGCCTCAGTCTGGCGCATTGCCTCATCTCATTTCTGCCTTTTCAACCATTGCAAACTCCATATCTCGCAAAGGAGTATGGGGAGATTCAGAAGGATCAGACCTGTCGTTTCCCCTCCGTGAAATAGCAGCAGCCATGTCCGTTGCACAAGCAGAGGCAGATGTTCCCTGAGTCAACGTGGCCTGCCCGATTTGAAGCCCTCCAC
>DATMNR010000485.1:0-3830 GCA_035568795.1 Ktedonobacteraceae bacterium | reverse complement strand
TGCAAGACCAAAGGCAAGTTGCTTGCTAGTCTCGTGATCTTCTACAAGGCGGTCCACCATTTGTTCTAAAGCAACTATTCCAGCAGCGGCAAGAATACCTGCCTGTCGCATTCCACCTCCCAACAATTTACGCATGCGGTGTGCTCTCTGTATGAAATCACGACTTCCAACAACCATAGAGCCAACAGGTGCACTGAGACCTTTGGAAAGACAAAACATTATCGAATCGACCGTGCGAACAAGGGTGCTGGCTGGAATACCGAGTGCGATGGCTGCGTTGAATACACGAGCGCCATCCATGTGTACCTTCAAGCCATAACCATGCGCAAGGCTGGTGAGTTGCTCAACCTGTTCGAGGCTCAAAATGCTGCCCCCGCAGCGATTATGGGTGTTTTCAATGCACAGTAGAGAGGAAGGTGCAGAATGTTCGTCACTTCCGTCGGAGATGTTGATTTGTATTTCGTGGAGATCCAACATTCCTTCTGGATCTGTTTGCACAACAACCATTGGTGATCCCCCCAAAGTTGATGCGCCTCCTACTTCGTAATGATAGATGTGTGACTGGTTCCCAACAATGACTGCTTCCCCACGACCTGCATGTGTAAGGATGGAAGCAGCATTACCCATTGTACCACTTGGAACGAAAATGGCAGCGTCTTTTCCCAGGCGTTCCGCTGCCATTTCTTGTAGGCGATTGATGGTAGGATCTTCATGGTAGACATCATCACCGACATCGGCATGATACATAGCTTCTCGCATTGCGGGTGTTGGTAATGTGACTGTATCGCTGCGCAGATCGATCATAGTTGAGTCTCCTTTAAATGGTAGCGGAAAGGTCTGGGATATCTCGGTTTACATGGAGCTAGCATGAAATTGTTAGTCTGTCTTCTCGAAACACTCCCGGGTCGATATAGCATACGTCAATTATACCTCAGAGTTTGTGCCTAACGTGAAGTTGTAAAGAATGCTATGAAGATGCGGCATTGCTCCAATTGGATATTAAGTGTAAAATAACGGTGCAAAAAGTATCACTCGATGGGAATTTAGAATGTCTATAACAATTAGGCCGACGAAACACCTGGGAAGGGTCTATGAATTGCTTGTGAGAACGTATGGCGAATCAAAGAACGAGCCTGATTATGATCCGCTTGGTGGTTTAGTAGGCACCATTCTTTCACAACATACTTCTGATATCAACTCGGGTCGTGCATACAAGCAACTCGTTGCGACATTTCCGACGTGGGAAGAAGTACGTGATGCGCCGAACGATAAAATTGTTGAGGCGATAAAATGTGGAGGATTGGCAAATATAAAATCAGTTCGTATTCAGGATGTCTTATATACGCTCACAGAGCAGCAACAAGAACAGGGAGAAACAAAAACACTCGCAGAGTATCTTTATGATGAACTGGCCAGGCGTTCTACAGAGGAGGCCTGGCGTTATCTTCGTGAACTTCCAGGAGTCGGGCCTAAGACAGCAGCATGCGTCCTGATGTTTAACCTTGATCGGCCAGCCTTCCCAGTTGATACACATGTTTGGAGAACATCTCGACGATTAGGATTAATAGGTCCAAATGTCAGTGCTGATTTGGCTCATACCCTTTTCACAAAAATCACACCGCCTGACTGGGTGTATCCTCTGCATGTCAATCTCATCCAACATGGACGGCAAATCTGCCATGCACAACGGCCCAAATGCAACCAGTGTCCGCTTTTTAGTGAATGTGCTTATGTTGGGAGTGTTATTTCCCAAGAAATAGTAGTTCCTGGCTAAACTATTATCAAGGAATCGAAAACGCAACAAGCTGTTTGCAGGCGTGTTAGTATAGTGATGGGAAAAAAACCAGGGGTCGATATTGACCCAATAATGGAAGATGATCAAAAAATGTATATAGATGAACCACTACATAGTTACCTGGATGATCTCGCAACTGCACAGCCAACTCCTGGTGGGGGTTCCACTGCTGCTTTGAGTGGTGCAATGGGAGCTGCGCTCGCCAGCATGGTTTGTAGGATTACGATAGGGAAAGAGACATATGCTGATGTGCAGCAGGAAATTGAAGAGCTGCTCAGAAAGACCGAATATCTGCGGAGTAGATTTCAGCAACTTATGCAAGAAGATATTGAAGCATACGGGCATCTCTCAGCAAGCTATAAGTTGCCGCGCGCGACGAGCGAAGAGCGGAAATATCGTACGGATATGATTCAAAAGCAACTTGTTGAAGCTGCCTCAGTGCCACTGGAGGTGGTTAAGTGTGCCGCTGAATTGATCCAGTCTTGTCAAAGGATTGCTGAGGTTGGCAGTGTATCTGTATTAAGTGATGTTGCAACAGGGGCAATACTTGCTTCATGTTCGGGCGAAGGCGCGGCTTTCATGGTGCGTATCAATGTGCGATCGATGAACAATGAAACGTTGGTTGTAGAATTAGAAAATCGCCTTCATACAGCATTAGCAATCATTGCAGAGGGTGTTAATCAAGTTAAAAATATAGTGGAGGGTAGAGCGTGACGGCAATAATTCTGGATGGTCGTGCGATAGGTGCAGAGATCAAAGCGGAGTTGCGAACAGACATCGAAAAGTATCTACATGAACAAGGAAAACCACCTGGCCTGTCTATAGTCCGTGTTGGTGGTGATTCAGCTTCAGGTGTATACAGTAAAGCGATTTTGAGAATTGCCGAGGAGATTGGTGTCAAGGCCAGGCTGGATCAATTCCCTACACGTATTTCGGCTGATGAACTACGTGCAATAATAATGCAACTGAATTATGACGAGACGGTTCAGGGTATAATCGTGCAAATGCCCTTACCAGGGCATTTATCGCAAAAGATGGTGGCAGATTTGATCAGCTCTAGTAAGGACATTGATGGAATTAGCCCTCGCAGCGCGGGAAATCTCTTTTTAGGATTACATGGTTTTTTGCCTGCTACTGTAGCAGCCGTAATAGAAATTCTTGAGCGCGTTCGAGTCCCTCTTGAGGGTAAAAGAGCTGTCATCATTTCTCGTAGTAATATTGTCGGTAAACCACTAGCTATGATGCTATTGCAAAAAAACGCTACAGTCACAGTAAGCCATTCACATACTGTCGATTTAGCTAGTTTTACCCGGCAGGCTGATGTACTTGTCGCAGCAGCCGGACATGCAAATATGATCACTGAGGATATGGTGCGTCCAGGTGCAACTGTCATCGATGTTGGTATCAATCAATTACCAGAAGGTAGTATTGTAGGCGACGTTGATTTCACACGTGTAAGCGAAGTAGCTGGAGCTATTACGCCGACTCCTGGTGGCGTAGGTCCATTGACGAATGTACTTTTATTAAAGCAATGTGTGTATGCAGCCTGGCAGCAATTGCAAAATAGAGAGCTTATGTTAGGAGAAGTAACGATATCTTGATCAGAACTACCTGTAGCACAGAGGCAATTTGAACAAAAGTATTGTCATAGAAGTTCAGGTCAATTGACTCGTTATTTTTTGCTTCTAGGCTTTTCCTGCTCGTCGGCGGCGGGCGGCAGCAGCATTGCGGCGTCGCTCTCGACGACGTTCCAGATCCGCAGGTTGCTCTTCAGCAACGTTTTCAACACTCGCTTGTTCCGCTATGGCGCTTCTACCATTACTTTTTACTGTTGAGGTAGGACGAGACTGAGCACGAATACTGCGTGCATTTAGAATGCCCTGGCGAATAACTAGTCCCGCAAGAATAGCGGCTGCAACCAATAACACTAAATAAAGCGGAATGACTATTTTACTAAGAACAGAGGGAATCTCTCCAGATCTGACAAGGGTACTGACAATAAATACGAGTGCAAGCAGAATGTATTCGATGCCTG
>DATMNR010000484.1:0-3177 GCA_035568795.1 Ktedonobacteraceae bacterium | reverse complement strand
GGGTATAGATGACAATCTCTAAGAATTCGGATCATCCAAATATTCTCTATATTCATTCGCATGATACTGGTCGCTACGTTCAGCCTTATGGGCATGCTATCCCGACGCCAAATATTCAACGTCTTGCCGAGCAGGGTTTCTTATTTCGCAAGGCTTTTTGCGTTGCTCCGACATGTTCGCCAAGCCGCGCTGGCCTTTTGACAGGTCAATATGCCCATTGCACTGGTATGCTTGGCCTGGCACACCGGGGCTTTTCCCTCAACGATTACAATCGGCATATTGTGCATACGCTTCGTAAAGCGGGATATTATTCGGTTTTGGTCGGCGAGGAACATCTCTCTAAAGATCCCAAAGATAGTGGATATGATCTCATATCTGGTGTGGAAGGAAAACGAGCCGATATAGTTGCTCAAGCAGCAGTCGAGTTGCTCAATCACGATCTACCTCAGCCCTTTTTCCTCTCAGTAGGTTTTTTCGAGACTCATCGTGATTTTTTGAAACCGAGTTCGATGGATGACATTAACTATTCCATGCCACCAGTGCCATTACCTGATACGTACGAGACGCGTCGTGATATGGCTGGTTTTAAGGCAAGCGCAAGGAATCTTGATCATGGTATTGGCGCTGTGCTTGAAGCATTGGATGCTAATGGCCTCTCAGAAAACACGCTTGTAATTTGTACAACAGATCATGGAATAGCTTTTCCACGAATGAAATGCAATCTGACTGATCATGGTATTGGTGTCATACTCATTATGCGTGGCCCAGGAGGATTTGTGGGTGGGAAAGTCTCTGAGGCGCTCCTTTCACATATCGATCTCTTTCCAACTATTTGCGATCTTGTAAATATTGATCATCCATCCTGGCTTCAAGGTAAATCAATCATGCCGTTAATACAAGGTGAGTCCGAGGAGATTCATGATGCATTGTTTGCTGAGGTAACCTTTCATGCCGCATATGAACCGCAGCGCGCGGTACGAACTCAACGTTGGAAGTATATCCGGCGATTTGATCATCATCTGGGACCTGTGTTGTCAAATTGTGATGATAGTCCAAGCAAGCAAGTGTTGATGCAATATGGTTGGGAAAAACGTTTAAGGCCTTTGGAGCAGCTTTACGACTTGATTTTTGATCCCAATGAAGCCTGTAATCTGGCACATGATCAATCTGTAGGTATCATTCTGGAAGAGTTGCGCGAGCGCCTTGATGATTGGATGCGTTCTACCGACGATCCTTTGCTACATGGGCCAGTACCTGCGCCGAATGGTGCGGAATTGAATGATCCAGAGCAAATGTCTTCTACCAATAGAACGCACTTTGTTTAATATTCTGAAACAATCACCTATAGACTACTTCTTCTGGTGTTACTTCGCGACTAAGAGAACTGGCAACGGCGCAAACGAATGCTTCACCACATGTACGGCAAAAAAGAGCGCTCTCATTGTGGCATTTCCCACCTAGCACAATGAACTGGTGCTCGGCGGGTTTTCCACACCATTCGCAGACACTTCCTTCTGGAGCTTCGTCAATTGAGAGAGGCTGGCGAAATTCATTTTCGATGTGTAACATAGGTTTCCTCCAGTGTATATGCAAGATGCAGGAATCTTCTCAATAACCTTCATCGAACAGTCTTGCTCAAAATGATAAAAGAGCTATTATGTTGCTTTGAACATACACTTCTTTTGTCACAATACACTCACGATAGTGGGAGCTAAACCTCACAAAGAGGTAACAATTTTTATCGCTGGCCGTTCTCAAGGTAATTACGGGAAGTATGAGTGATAGCGTGATAGATTTGTTAGGCTGAAGCACCCTGATTGTGAGAGCAATGTGATATCACTATGCTAAAGTGGAAGCGATGGGCTACCAGGTATTACTGGCTTAGCCTCAACGTGTTTAAACTATTGTTTTCTGAAATATAATCAGGAGGAAGTATTATGACAAAGACAGAGACCAACTTACAGGCAGCTATAGCTGGTGAGGCAAAAGCTCGCCTGGAATATACAGCTTTTGCGATGCAGGCCATGCAAGAAG
Organism: Ktedonobacteraceae bacterium; assembly: GCA_035568795.1. GTDB lineage: Bacteria > Chloroflexota > Ktedonobacteria > Ktedonobacterales > Ktedonobacteraceae > DATMNR01. Next base: position 1,143 of record DATMNR010000484.1, on the reverse strand, counting down.
GACATCCAGAAATTGCCCAGTTGTTTTTGGAAGCGGCTGGTGCTGAAACGATACATGGGATCAGTCATATGCGTGCTGCGAGAGAAATAGGAATGACCATCGATAATCTGGATGAGGCCGCAAACGGTGAAGACTATGAGATCGAGGAGATGTATCCGCGCTTTGTCCGTGAAGCAGAGGAAGATGGACGTAGTGATGCTGCTGCCAGTTTCAAGCTCGCACTTGAACGTGAGAAACATCACCGGGCAATGTTCAAGGAAGCCTTCAGTGCCTTCAAGGCGGTTAAGGGCTGATATATGTTTGATAGCTCCAGTTATCGTGGCTGAATACCAAATGAAGATCGCGAAGGGAGTAGTGCGCCAAGCACAATTAGCAGAATGCTGGCTACAACTACTGGCACAAAAGCCAGCGCAGGCACATTAAAATGATCCCATAAAGCTCCACCGACGAATGGCCCTACAAAAGCCACGCCATATGTGAGCGAGAGGGTGATGCCTGCGAGACGCCCTACTTCCTGTGGCGATGCCAGAAGTGGTGGTAATGCAATACCAAGTGTAAAGACAAGTGCCCCACTTCCACCAAGCAGCGCTGCCCAGAGAGGTTGCAATTCAGCAGAGGTGAATATCCAGCCAGTAATTGCGCTGGCACTGATAATGCCAGCGATAATAAAGGGCCAGCGACGACCAGCTATCTGTTGCGCGACAAATGTCACCCCTATACTGACTGGTAATTGTGCTGCATTAAGCGAAAGCAAAGCGGCCGGTGTTATATATGATTGGTGAAGTGCTTGATTATACGAAGCAATCCAGGCGTTCATGCCAAAATAGATGAGACTGCCTCCACCGACCAGAATTCCTAAATGTAGTGCGTTCACACGTTTTCGTTGGTCAGGCGACTTAACATCCAGTGATTTTGCTGTTGTATGTTGACGCGATAAACGTGGTCTGATTGCCCTTTCAGGTCCAGGCGGGGCAAGTAAGAGCCATAAAGAGAAGAGTACAACGATAGGTATGCCCCAAAAAACAAATGTACCTGTCCAGTCGTCGCTTCCCAGAAATCGTACCATGATCAGAACGGTAATGCCTGCTGCAACAGCTTCGCCCAAGATCAGTCCATCGCTGAAGAGAGCTGACACAAGGCCGA
>DATMNR010000483.1:0-5454 GCA_035568795.1 Ktedonobacteraceae bacterium | reverse complement strand
CTGATTCTTTAGCCCAATGTCTTTTACTGCCTGCTCCTCACCTGGTTGATGCTGTTCGACATCCCTGGGTTACGAGCAGGCTTCTTCCAACTTATTGAGATCACGGACTCGCTTCACGCTGCTCTCCCGATTTGACAGAAGAGGGATAAATATCGCCTCGCTCTATCTACAATAGAGCATATGATCGACAGTTCCCAAAACGATCACTGTATGTGGCAGAAGCTACACAGTGAGATCACAAGTTTTTGTGTATGCAGACTCCATTTGTGAGTGACCTCTCTCACGGAATACATTAAAGGTGCTATCCGATGCAGAATTGGCTTAGAAGTGTCCTTTTAAGGGCATGAATCACATCGTATGTGGAAAACCATATTCTGAATGACACAAATGGCTGTATGATATGCCATCCGGTAACCTCATAAAGTGCCGTCTGATACTTGAATTCTGGGAACGAATGGTCTATCCTTTGGGAGAAAAATGTTAGAAGCTCGTATCGAATATATCGAGACGGAGAGGAGAAGAGCAATGACAACACCAACTTCATCCCCCAACTACCGAACTGGCAAGATTTGCTACATCGAAATCCCTGCCATCGACATCTCAGAGTCAGCTCAGTTCTACCAGCAGGCCTTCGGCTGGCAGGTCAGGCAACGCACGGACGGATCGACCGCTTTCGACGACACGACCGGCGAAGTGAGCGGCACATGGGTGCTAGGGCGCTCTGCCTCGACTGATCCAGGCCTGCTTGTGTACATCATGGTTGCGAGTGCCGCAACCTCGATCGCGTCCATCATCTCTGCAGGTGGCCTGATCGTGAAGCCTGTCAACACTGCTGAACACGAGGTTTATGCGCTTTTTAGTGACCCTGCAGGCAACATACTGGGCATTTATCAACAACCAGGCCTTGCAGAAATCGAGGCATAGCCTCCTGCTAACAATCAATAAATGGAAAACCTAAGTTCTTGTGAGCCGAAATAGGACCGAACATCAGGGAAGGAAGCCATGTCAAAAGAACACCTCCTAACAGGCGTTCGCAGAAGCTTATGAGGTACTCATCCAAAAGTCATCTCTGGAAGCACAGCGCGATGTGACTCGAAAGCGAGGCATGTGGGGACCACGCGAGATTGTGGCCCATCTGGCAGGCTGGGAAGTTATGGCAAGCGTGCGTATTCCCAGGATTGTTGTCGGGATACCACAGGCGCGAGTTTACCGATACAACACAGCAAACGGTCATGAATGATGCGATCAACGCTGCCATGATTACGCTGATAGGAGATCAACCACTCGAGACCCTCTGTGGCATGTTGCGTCAGACATATCAGCGAAATGTCGAGTTTTTGAGGTCATTGGACGATAGGTTCTTTCAGGCAGGGGAATACGTATGTGAAAGAACGAAAGCCGTCATTGAGCATTGTCAAGAACACATGCAACAGCTTGTAAATCCTCATCCCTGAGCGAATTCTCACCTCAGTTACCTATCCCGTTGAACGGAGGGTTTGTGTGGAAACGTTGATGAGTAGAAGTCTAGATATGAGAACGCGTGCTTTATCAAACAGATGTATCAAGAAGCTATTACGGGTCGTTCTTAAAGAATACAACTAGGGACTAGCAGATAAGTCACACTCATGATCGCCTTTGAACGTATCCTACCTTGGTGCCCGTTAGCATATAGAGAACAAAAACACCAACTACGGGGGAACACAAAGGCAACATGACCCAAACAACGCCATATGTGATCATCGGCAATGGGATCGCAGGGATAACGGCGGCTGAGACTCTTCGCAACGAGTCACCGCAGGCTCAGATTTTCGTAATTGCAAACGCTTCTCTCCCTGTTTACTACCGCCCAGCGCTCAAAGACTATCTGGCCTTGTACGCTATCGGACTTTATCTTGGCTTGCTGGCTCTACATGTGTTAGGCGCGCGCACTTCCACTTTTAGGGATACAATGATAAACTGTTACAAATGCGACTCCTGTTTGCATAATATGCTCTTGTTCGTTCCAGCAGAATTCGGCAAAATGCACCATATTTGAGCATCAGTCAGAGGAGAAGTAGCACATGAGTATAAGCTCTCAACAAACTCAACCCATGCAACTCGTACGGCGAGCCATGAGAAAGGTTCCGGAAGTCACCATCTACTTCTGGATCATTAAATTGTTGACGACAGCGATGGGTGAGTCATCATCCGACTACCTGGTATATCACATCGACCCCTATATTGCAGTCATCCTTGGTGGACTGGGCCTTCTTGCTTCGCTTGTTCTACAGCTTTTGGTACGACGATATGTGCCCTGGATTTACTGGTTAGCAGTCACCATGGTTGCTATTTTCGGGACCATGGCTGCCGATGTCACACACATTGTAATGCATGTTCCCTATATTGCCTCGACCGTATTTTTTGCTATCGCACTGGCTATTATCTTCAGTATCTGGTATGTAAGTGAGAAAACACTTTCCATCCATAGTATTAATACCCCTCGTCGTGAGTTGTTCTACTGGGCTACTGTCCTGGTGACTTTTGCACTCGGAACCGCAGCAGGTGACATGACTGCCGCAACTCTCGGTTTAGGATACTTCGCTTCTGGCGTGCTGTTTGCTATTTTGTTTGCTATGCCAGCACTGGCTTACAAGCTTTTTGGCTTAAACGAAATTGTTGCTTTCTGGTTTGCCTATATCATGACTCGACCGCTTGGCGCCTCGTTTGCAGACTGGTTTGCCAAGCCGTATCTGGGCGGCCTTGGACTGGGTGATGAGAAAGTGTCGCTTGTCCTGACGATCTTGATCATCATTTTTGTCGCCTATGTGACAGTCACACGCAAAGATATACCAGTCGAAAACGAGCGGTAGATTGCTATCTCCCCTCAGTCTGTTCCAACAGCTTTGCCACAAGAGCCGTCCAGCCTGTCTGGTGACTTGCACCGACGCCCCGGCCAGTATCACCATGAAAATACTCGTGGAACAACGGGTAGTCACGCCAATGTGGATTGGACTGAAAAGTCTCGTTCGCACCGAAGACCGGGCGGCGTCCATCGTCTCCACGCTGAAAGATGTGTGTAAGTCTACAGGAGAGCATATCAGCGATCTGCCAAAGTGTGAGCTTCTGATCCGAACCGGTGGGACACTCTACCAAGAAATCGTCGCCATAATAGTGGTGAAATTTCTGCAGCGTCTCAATGAGTAGGAAATTGATGGGGAACCAGATGGGACCTCGCCAGTTAGAATTCCCGCCGAAAAGTCCAGTGCTTGACTCACCCGGTTCGTAACTAACGACGTAGTCCATGCCATGCGTACGATAGTCATAGGGATGCTCAGCATGATACTTGCTTATAGCACGGATACCGTAATCACTCAAAAATTCTTCAGGGTCGAGCATTCGCTTGAGCAAGCGCTTCATACGATGACCACGTACCAATGCTAACAGGCGGCGATCCTCCATTCCCGGTTCGTGCCAGCGAGAAACCAACTTTGCCAGGTTTGGACGATGCTCAAGGAACCACTCCAAACGCGCTTTGAAATCCGGCAAAGCATCCAGGAGATCAGGCTCAATCGTCTCCACCGCTAAGAGTGGAATGAACGCCACGAGTGAACGAACTTTCAATGGGACTCGAGAATCATCTGGCATATGCAACACATCGTAGAAAAACTGGTCTTCTTCGTCCCATAGTGAGATACCATCTCCACCAATGTTGTTGAGCGCACCAGCAATGTAGAGGAAGTGCTCGAAGAACTTGGTGGCAACATCCTCATACACTCGGTTTTCACGGGCTAATTCCAGAGCTATCATGAGCATATTCAAGCAGTACATCCCCATCCAGGCAGTCCCATCCGCTTGCTCAAGATGACCACCAGTTGGCAGTGGCGCGCTACGATCGAAGACCCCGATATTATCCAATCCCAGAAAGCCGCCCTGAAAAACATTGTGTCCCTCGCTATCTTTACGATTTACCCACCAGGTAAAATTCAGAAGTAGCTTTTGAAATATGCGCTCCAGGAAGTCTCTATCCGCTTTGCCGGTCCTGCGTTTCTCGATTTTATATACACGCCATGCGGCCCAGGCATGGACGGGTGGATTCACATCACCGAATGCCCACTCATAGGCAGGAAGTTGACCATTTGGATGCATATACCACTCACGCAGGAGCAAGATGAGCTGCTTTTTGGCGAACTCGGGATCAACGAGAGCCAAAGGGATACAATGAAAAGCCAGGTCCCACGCTGCGAACCATGGGTATTCCCAGGTGTCAGGCATCGAGATAATATCAGCATTATTAAGATGTCGCCATTCAGCATTTCGCTCTTGCTCGCGCGACTCCGGAGGCGGTGGTCCCGATGGATCGCCATTCAACCACATATCGATATCATAATAGTAGAACTGCTTACTCCACAACAAGCCAGCGAACGCCTGACGCTGCACTAAACGAGCATCGTCAGACATATTTTTCGCACCATATGCCTGATAAAAGCTTTCAGCTTCCTTCTGGCGGGCTTTGAAGACCTCTTCAGCGTGCTCGAAAGGAGAAGTATGTTGCATAGCGGACAACCGTAGTATAACCGTTTGGGTAGCTCCAGGTGTAATAGAAAAGTCGTAGTGAGCCGCAACTTTTGTCCCGACACTTTTCGGGTTAACGGCATCATAGACACCATTCACTACTGCGTCATTAATGCCATCCTTAACATATAGCGTTCGATTCTGTACGCCCCATAACCGCTCTGCGTTGCTCTCGTTTTCTGTGAATAACAACTGGGGTTGCTTCGCGTTATACCTGCACGCAAGCCAATATTCGCCTAAGGTACTATGAGTTGCATGAACGAGGCTGTAACCCTCCTCACCATCGAGTGCCCAAGGCACATCTACTGCATGTAATTCTGGTCGTGGTATTGGATCATGCTCCTCAGATCCCCATGACCAGGTATTACGAAACCAGAGTGTGGGTAGAAGTTGCAATTGTGCGATATCTGGGCCATGATTGATAGCAGTAATGCGAATCAAGATATCTGTAGGATCGGCTTTGGCATACTCTACAGTGACATCAAAATAGCGATCATCAACAAATGCACCAGTATCGATCAATTCATATTCGGGTTCTTCTCGTCCACGGCGGTGATTTTCTGCCACCAGATCAGTATAAGGAAAAGCGCGTTGTGGATATTTATACAATGCCTTCATATAGGAGTGGGTCGGAGTATTGTCAAGAAAGTAGTAGTACTCTTTGACATCCTCTCCATGGTTTCCTTCTGATCCAGTCAAACCAAAGAGGCGCTCTTTCAGGATGGAATCCTCTCCATTCCACAGGCTAAGAGCGAAACACATGCGGCACTCTTCGTCACTGATACCCAGTAAACCATCTTCACCCCATCTATATGTGCGGGAACGTGCGTGGTCGTGAGGAAAGAAGTCCCAGGCAGAACCATCAGGTGAATAGTCTTCGCGAACTGTTCCCCACTGACGTTC
>DATMNR010000482.1:0-3767 GCA_035568795.1 Ktedonobacteraceae bacterium | reverse complement strand
GTTCAATTGAACTCTATTACTGTCCAAGTGAATGTTGGGATGTTAGACTTGACAAAATACGATATATCATTATAATTAGCGATATATCGTATTATATCGCTAACATACAAGAAGGCGTTTGGGAATTAATAAGCTCACCTGGATTGTTCTATTTTTGTGAAGGGTACTGGCTCTTTTTTGTCAATGATGCTACAAGAATTCATCGGGATATCGTGAATGCCACGAAAGGCCGATAAATCGGCACCTACAAATGGTCTGATTCAGGTGTTCGCCTGCATAATCAAATTTGTCATACCCAATTCGACCTCTCAACAACGCTATAAACTTGTGAATTTCTAATTCACTAGTGTAGCATTCTACCGCCGGTCTCCACCTGGGCCCCGGCGGTAATAATACTAAAGAAAGAAGTGTCCTATGTCGAACAATCCGGCCATACTGGCCGAAGGGCTTCACAAACATTATGGGAAGACACACGCTCTCGATGGGCTTGATTGGACTGCTGAGGAGGGGACCGTACTCGGCCTCCTTGGTCCCAATGGCGCTGGCAAAACAACGGCAGTGCGCATACTGACAACGCTTTTACGTCCCGACTCTGGACGGGCGGAAGTAGCAGGTCTTGATGTTGTCAAAGATGCTGACGCCCTACGAGCGCGTATCGGCCTTGCAGGTCAGTATGCGGCCGTCGATGAGAACCTCACCGGGTTTGAAAACCTGGAAATGTGGGGGAGACTTTATCACCTATCGGGTAAAGTTGCACGAATGAGGGCGAAGGAACTCTTAGAACAATTTGACCTCGTTGATGCCTCCCGACGTATTGTTAAGACCTATTCAGGAGGAATGCGTCGAAGACTCGATCTGGCAGCGAGCTTAATCATTTCGCCGCCAATACTTTTCCTGGATGAGCCAACAACAGGCCTGGATATTCGCGGTCGTCTGGCCATGTGGGAGGTTATCAGTAGCCTTGTCGCTGGTGGAACCACCGTCTTACTTACTACCCAATATCTGGAAGAAGCCGATCAACTCGCTAACCAGATCGCTGTGGTCGACCATGGTCGTGTGATCGCAAAGGGTACATCCGACGAACTGAAAGCCCAGGTCGGAGGCGAACGTCTCGAACTAACATTGACTCACAAAGCTGATATGAATAACGCTGTACAAACACTACGCCAATATAGTATTGGTGAGATCCAGACAGATACTGGTCAACGTCATATCATCGTTCCCGTGACTCAAGGCTCTCAAATCCTTGCTGCAGTCGTGCGAGACCTTGACGCTGCACAGATTTCTGTGGGCGACCTGTCATTACGCAGGCCAACTCTAGATGATGTCTTCCTCACATTGACCGGACGAGCGGCTGAGGAAACAGATGAACTTATCGACATTGCTGCAGCTCGGCCCTTGGAAAGGAGTACACGATGATTAGCACAAAAGTTCCTACAACGCAATCCTTGACGCCTCAAGCGCGTCCATCTCTCTACTGGACCTTTGCAGACGCGCTTGTACTGGCTAAACGCCATCTTGTTCAGATTCCACGCATCCCTGAAGAGCTTATATTCGCGACAATCCAACCAATCATGTTTGTGCTTCTTTTCCGCTTTGTTTTTGGTGGAGCGATCGCGGTCAGAGGAACTACCTATGTCAACTTTCTGATGGCTGGCATCTTCGTCCAGACTGTCGTTTTCGGCTCGACATCCACAGGTATCGGCCTGGCTACGGACTTGCAGCGGGGTCTGATCGACCGCTTTCGTTCTCTACCCATGGCGAAATCAGCCGTCCTCACAGGTCGCACCATCTCGGATCTCGTTCGTAATACATTTGTGGTAATAGTCATGTGGACGGTCGGATTATTGGTCGGCTTTCAACCGCAAGGCAATTTCCTCTACTTGTTAGCAGCAGTAGGGCTGCTCTTACTTACAAGCTTTGCCTTTTCCTGGATCTCGGCAACGATCGGTTTATCGGTTAACAGTGTCGAGGCAGCGCAGTCCGCTGGCTTCATCTGGCTCTTTCCGTTGACTTTCGCCAGTAGCGCATTTGTGCCGACAGAGAGTATGCCACCATTGCTGCGAGCCTTTGCAGATCACCAGCCGGTAACGCAAATAGTCGACGCAACACGAGGACTCATCCTCAATCACCCCGATCCGCAGAAAATCTGGATTGCCATTGCCTGGTGCGTGGGCATTCTCATTGTCTTCATACCTTTGTCCGTAAGGGCGTATGGACGACGAACAGCTCGATGAGTGTCTGAGTCAGTTATCGCTAAAAAGAGTGTGAGATGGTGTCTTCTGATATTGTCTTCACACTCTTTTTTGCTGGCTTATAGAATAATGGACTAGCTGCCCCTGACCTGTAAGCGTAGAGACCGCAATCATTAGGCATGGTCCAATCGGCGCAACTCTATCTTTCCATCTCGCACGCGCACAGCAAATGTTGGTTCTGCGTAGACCGCCGGGCCATTCACCACAGCGCCATCGCTCATACGGAATCTGGAGCCATGCCAGGGACATGTTACCATGCCATCTTCACACGTTCCTTCATCTAATGGACCCGCCAGGTGTGTGCAGACAGCACCAATAGCGTAAATAGTGGTACCCTTTTTGAACAACACCGCAGGGATGCCAGCCGCATCGACGCGGGTGAGTTTCCCATCAGCCAGGTCTTCCACATCCATCACAGCTACATAATCGTCAGAACCGCCTTCCCATGCATCATGGTTCACTCCAATGCCCTTGGCAAAAGATAGCTCGCCACCGAGGTAGGCAGACAATAGTGAGGTCAGGTATCCAGCCGTCGAGAGGGCTATTCCAGCGCGGCGCCTGCCAGAGAGGCGCAATGCCAGCGAACCGATGTTGATCAGCAGTATACCGCTATTGAGCAATCCATGCATCAAGCCCACACGTCGATCTGTACCCTCCAGGTCGCTCCAATCCGTCACACCCGTAACTGCTGCTGCAGTTGCTCCAACTATGCCCAGAGCCATTGTGATGTCTGATCCACGAGCAACACCTCCCGATTCATTGTTGAGCCAGGTGAGATCAAGCAACATCGTACCACTCCAGGCTCCAATGGGTATATCGGTGAACACGGGGTGCAAAGCATGTCCAAGCCACGTCCCATTCAGTAAATCCTTGATCCTGCGGTTAGGCTGCCCAGGCTGACCATAGAGCTGCAAAAGCCAGTTCTGAAGAGGTCCACCCAGTTTATCCAGCCAGGTCTGGCTCTCGACCACCCTGGCTATAGCATAACGAATTGGGGGATTCGTTGGTGGTGTTTCGGTCCAACTCTTCTGTTTCCCCTGCTCTAGTTCTGTTGTCATTGCAGTTTCTTCCTTTCTAACTTACAGTCAAATAGTCATCAAAATTAATCAACATGCTTGCACTTCTGTACGCTCAGCCAATAATAATCACACGGTGGATTTAAGCCAAGCATCGAGAATGGTATTTCGGGCTTACGTTCTTGCATGATGAAGTCGACAATGTCAGCGTTGTTGGCATAAAAACGCTGAACGCATCTCAATGCACTCCCTAGCGAGCGAAAACGAATCAGCATTTCTTCATGCAATGGCAATTCAACATAACAAAAACTATGTTCGTTGAACCATCCATGATCTTGCACACGTGGCCAGATGATGATCAGCTTACCATCAGGCTTGATCACACGACGCAATTCTGCTAGACCAGGCTCACCACCTTGCACAGGATCAGAAGTAAATGCTGAACATGAAAGCGCAGTATCAACGCTATCATCCTCAAGAGGAAGCCTATCAAAAC
>DATMNR010000481.1:0-3436 GCA_035568795.1 Ktedonobacteraceae bacterium | reverse complement strand
ATTACCCAGACCACCCCGGCCTCCGCGGGCTATCATGGTTCGTTGGCCATCATCCACAAGATCCGCAACCAACTCTTTTGTCTCGTCATTACGGATAACAGTTCCACATGGAACTTGCAGGAAAAGGTCTTCTCCCTTGTTTCCATGCTTTTTCTGACGCGCTCCAGCTCCTCCCGAAGAGGCCTTAAAATGTTGGCGATAACGAAAATCAATGAGCGTATTTATCCTTGCATCTGCTTCTACATAGCTGCTTCCTCCTCTTCCACCATCTCCACCATCGGGGCCTCCATACGGCACGAACTTTTCACGCCGGAAGTGAATAGAGCCATCCCCACCATCCCCAGCCTTCACAAATATTTTAGTATGATCGTAAAACATAATATATCCCTAAAAATGTATATAGGTGAATTTTAAGCACATTTGCAGTGAGTAGGAGTATATCATATTCTCGAATAGAGTGCTACAAGTAGGGGCGCAATGAATTGCGCCCGCCTGGGGAGACGATTCCTGTTTGTGGGCGCAATTATGCTCGTTAGGCAAGGTTGAAACGAACGTGACAGTTCCTCATCAACAGATAGGTCCAGCTCCTGTCATTCTGAGCGTCAGCGAAGAATGACACTGTGTGACTGCTCAAACTGTCAAGGACTATGCTTCACAATTGAACCTTGCCTAAACTTCATCATTGCGCCCGCGAACATTTTCTAAGGCTCATGCTCATTCTCAAACGTGATCAAGCGTGCTCCTCGCGCATACGTAAAATATGTCCAGGCCCACTGGAAAATGGCCACCAGGCGATTGCGGAATCCCACCAGGAAGTAGATATGCACAGCAAGCCACATCAACCACGCAAAGAAACCTGTGAGGCGAATGTTACCGAGATCTACTATAGCGTATGAACGTCCAACAGTAGCCAGATTGCCTTTATCACGATAATAAAAAGGCTTGTTTAGTTCTTTGCCCTTAACTCGATGGCTGATGATAGAAGCCACATAACGACCACCTTGCATAGCGACCTGCGCAACGCCTGGAAGTGGTTTCCCGTTTTGAATGAAACTTACTGTATCACCGATCACAAACACATTTGGATGCCCTGGAACAGACAAATCATTCGATACCTTTACACGACCAGCCCGATCTACCTCAGCGCCAAGCCACTTGCCGGCAGAAGATGCTGAAACACCTGCCCCCCAGATGATAGTCGCGGCATTGATACGCTCTCCATCAATTACTACTCCATGCTCATCCACGTCAGTAACAGGCGTGCTAGTGCGAACTTCCACATCCATTGAAATCAATTTCTTTTGCGTTTTTTGAGCTAGGGATTCGGGAAATGCAGCCAGTATTCTTGGCGCAGCCTCGATAAGTATAATACGTGTCTTACGTGTATCAATATGTCGGAAATCTGATGCCAGGGCTTTATGTGCCAATTCTGCAATCGCGCCAGCCATTTCAACTCCGGTTGGCCCGGCGCCAACCATCACAAAGGTTAAGAGCGCCTTGACCTTCTCAGGATCGGACTCGATTTCGGCAGCTTCAAAAGCCAGGAGTACCTTGCGCCGAATGGAAATTGCATCAACGATCGATTTCAACCCGGGTGCGTTATGCTCCCATTCAGGATGCCCAAAATAGTTATCATGCACTCCAGTTGCAAGCACAAGGTAATCATATGGCATTGAACGATCACCCATTAGCACGCGTTGTCCATCCATATCTACACCTGTCACCTCGTCCATGAATACTTCTGCATTTTTTTGATTTCGCAGAATACCCCGAATTGGAGAACAGATATCCGCTGGCGATAAGCCAGCAGTAGCAACCCAGTATAACAATGGCTGAAACAAATGGTGATTCTGGCGATCGATCACAGTTACCTGTACAGGCGCATTGCGCAAAGCCATTGCAGCCCGCAAGCCTCCGAAACCAGCGCCAACAATAACCACGAGTGGCAATGCAACAGGAAGATTATCAGCAGCACCCTCAACATTTTTTGGAATGCTCAAGCTATCAGCAGAGGTAGAGTTTGTAGTATCTTGTACTTCAGTCATGGTAGTAACCTCACATAGGTAAATCACATTCTTATCTCAGTAATAGCTTACAGCAAGATAAGAAAATCAACAACTCTGAGTTGCAAGGAGCATCACATGCTATACTAATCTCGAAGGACAATATACATGTGTCGCCTCAGAATGAATAAATATGAAGGATCGACCAACATATGCGTTACCACCTCATTTTGGATGCCGATGATACCCTCTGGGAGAACAATATATATTTTGAGCAAGCAATTCACGCTTTCGTGACATTCCTCGACCATTCACGACTTTCTCATGAGGAGGTTCGGGCTGTGCTTGATGAGGTTGAACGTTTGATGGGCTATGGTTCGGTCAATTTTACTAAGAGCCTGGTAGAAACATATCGCCGCCTTGCCGAAAAAGATTTTCAGGAGGAGGATCTCGAGCAGGTTCGCCGCTTTGGTGAACAGATTCGCTCTCAGCCGTTGCAGCTCCTTGAGGGGGTCCGGGAAACATTGGACTATCTCTCTCCTCGACACGACCTGTTCCTGCTCACCAAAGGCGATAGCGAAGAACAGAAGCTCAAAGTTGAGCGATCAGGTATTGAGGAATACTTCAAGCAGGTGGTCATCGTGCCTGAAAAAGATGTTACCACTTATCATCGTGTTGTAAACGAGTTGCAAATTGATCCACAACGCGCCTGGATGGTAGGAAATTCACCACGCTCTGATATCAATCCTGCCCTCGCTGCTGGACTCAACGCGGTCTATATTCCTCACCCCCATACCTGGCATTTAGAACACGAAGAGGTCCAGAAAACGGAAGAGGGACGCTTATTGATGCTTTCAACCTTTGCCGACCTGCGTTCCTCATTCTAGAGTAAGAGAGAGAAAGGTATGAGAACAGTTAAGTCTAAAAAACCGGGAAGGTTGCAAACATCGCAGTAAAGAATGAAGAGTCGATAGTCATGAACACCTACGACGACATTGCTGAGTGGTATGACCAGTGGGTCGGCACTCACTCGATGCACGATGATCCTTTCTTTACGGCAGTAGAAGCGCTCATGGGCGATGTTTCCGAACGACGTATCTGCGATCTCGCATGTGGCCAGGGCAGAGTGTCACGGTATCTGGCAGACCAGGGCGCACACGTCGTCGGCATCGACCTCTCAGCAAAACTACTCGAAATCGCACGCCATCATGAAGAGGAACTGCCACGTGCGATCACCTATCTTCACGCTGATGCTCAGAGCCTTGATAGTGAGAATGTTGGCACGTTCGATGGAGTCATCTGTTCTATGGCATTGATGGATATCCCAGACCTTGCTCTGACCATAAATAGCGTCACACATATCCTACAAACAGACGGCTGGTTCATCTTTTCAATCTTACATCCCTGTTTTCACACATCGCAGTCAGGAGAAT
>DATMNR010000480.1:0-6180 GCA_035568795.1 Ktedonobacteraceae bacterium | reverse complement strand
TTCGATGTGCAGGGACGAACCATAAAGAAGGTGAACGAAGGATTCGTGGAGGCCGTATCTCACACTGTAGCAGTCGATCAGACTACGCATTACATCTACCTACCCTTGCAGAATGTAGGAGGCAAGGCAATCCTGAGAATCGCACTCTATCACTCTTAGATGATTATGAAGTGCAAAGAACTGCCATTATTTCATTTCAGCCTCCATGGCCTCTGCTATCTTGCCTTGCTCTTCCATTCGTTCACCTGTACTTGATAATCATAACTATTTGTTGTGATTTCACAACTCCAAAATCACGACGACAACCAATTTATTACCATCTACATACGCATGTCTTTACTTATATAGCCTATGATTTGCATGCATATTGGTAAGTGACCGAATGAAGAAATATATTTTACCAAGTGAAAGGAGAAGTAGGACCCCTCTTTAAATGCATTCATGCATGCAGAGAGCCTGCGTACTACTTAAGTGGATGGAAATGAAAGCTGTTACTGATGCTCCAATGTCTGGCATCGCAAAAATGTATAGAGGTATAACGGTTCCAATCCGACTTTTACCAGATTTTCTTATCATCGGTACTCAAAGGGGCGGCACAACTTCTCTCTATAACTATTTAATAGCGCGTCCAGGTGTTGGTCCTGCTATGGTAAAAGAATTACATTTTTTTGATAAAAAATTTAACAAGGGCCATATGTGGTATCGAGCGCATTTTCCGTCTTCAATACAGAAATATTCCTATCAATTCACCCATAAACAGACTTTCGTTACAGGAGAAGCAAGTGCCTATTATCTGTTTCATCCCCATGCACCCAAAAGGGTGGCAAAGCTTTTACCACATGTAAAACTAATCGTGATGCTAAGGAATCCTGTTGATAGAGCATACTCACAGTATAATTTCGAAGTTGATCTGGGAAGAGAAACATTGCCATTTGAAGAAGCAATAGCGCACGAGGAGGAGAGAATAAGCAGGGAAAAGGAAAAGATGCTCGAAGACGAGAGCTATGTAAGCTTTGATTACAGCCGCTATTCCTATCTCGCCCGGGGAATTTACGCAGACCAATTACAGACATGGATGAGCCTTTTCCCTAAAAAGCAATTTTTGATATTGAAGAGCGAAGACTTTTATACTGATCCAGTAAATGCACTTGAACAGACCTCGAAGTTTCTGAACTTACCGGAGCTAGAAACGCATGAAAAGCAGAAAAAATACAGACTGCATAATTATAACACTACCCCCTACCCTAAAATGAACCCTGATACCAGAAAACGTTTGATTGAATATTTCGAGCCTCATAATGTGCGGCTTTATGATTTGCTGGGAGTGAATCTTGGCTGGAACAGATGAGCACAACACCTGTAGTCCAAATTGATCATTTGAAGCGCCATGTCGTCTGCTGTACACAGGCTTTTTGCGTCTTTACTCAAACTTTGGTAATTGGTTTGATAAAGGTATATCCAGCACCAGGCACAGTCACAATATATTGGGGGTTGTCTGGATCAAGTTCGATTTTCTGACGCAGATGACGGATATGCGGCTTGACTAAAGGATTTACCCCCGTATCGTCAAATCCCCAGACATGCTCCGCGATAATGTTAGTTGTGAGTACTTGTCCAGAATGAGTCATGAGTAAATGAAGCAGGTGGCTCTCGATAGAAGTTAGTCTCGCTCTTTTGCCATTCCGAGTCGCTTCACGACGCACGGCATCCAAAGTAATTGGCCCGATAGTAATCGGAGATGCGCTAGAAAATAGAGGTATATCTAACGAGCGGCGCGATATCGCGTTGATGCGAGCCAGTAGCCTTCGCGGACTCAATGGTTTATGCAGGTAATCGTCAGCTCCTGTTTCTAATCCATATACTTCGCTATCTTCACTATCAAGTGCAGTAAGCAGAATCAAAATAATCGAGTTAGTCTCTTGTCGTATTTGGCGACAGACTTCAAATCCATTAAGCTTAGGCAATTGTACATCGAGGATGACCAGGTCTGGTAACGTTTCGCGCCAATATTTAATAGCTTGTTCGCCATCGAACGCGCGAACGACATCATATCCATGTCCCCTGAACAGGTAGGTCAGCATAGTTACGAGTTCCTGGTCAACGTCGGCGACCAAGATTTTCATTCATGTTCCTCCTCTCAGATCAAATTACGTCTTGGCATAAATGCTCTTTTACAAATGTTTTTGAACTTCTTAGAGTACATTGGTATGTATGTATTTATGTTGATACAAGAAATAGTAGCATAAGCTTAGTATCGTTGTTCATATATGTTGCTCATGTTTCAGTACAAAAGTACCAGGTTAAAGTAAAACTTATTCAGGTGGAACAAATGTGGGTATGGCAGGGCAGGTTTTACTTGTCAAAAGGAATTCCTTGTCCGCTTGTTTGGTACGATTGACTAAACTGAATAAGCCGCAGGAACTGTATATCCGTTGCGTTTCAACAAAGTTTTAAACACCCCAAAAATAGTACTATTTCATTGCATTTCAAGGTATACCATAGTATGCTTTAGACATGGCACCCGAACGGTTCCCTCACAGTTGCGAAGCAAATTCAAGACCCGTGAATTCCCCAGAAGTTGACTTTCTGGTGCCATATCCCCATTGAAGTTCTATATCAGTATTCCCTCGTCATCCAGTTGCTTGATGTGTTCATCACTCATACCAAGCAGATTCTTGAAAATATACTCGGTATCAGCGCCGAGGCATGGAGCAGGACGATGGATGTAACCAGGAGTCAGTGACATCTTAAATGGCACACCTGGATAGAATTTCTCTCCAACAACCGGGTGATCAAAGCTCTCCATAAATCCTCGTGCTTTGATATGTTCATCCTCGACAAATTCGCCAGTGGTTAAAACTGCGCCAGCTGCTACTCCTGCAGCTTGTAGTATATGCATTACTTCATAATGACCGTTTTGTGCAGTCCACTGGCTGATAATTTCATCAAGTTCCTGGCGATTTTGAAGGCGTGCAGCATTTGTTGCGAAACGCACATCAACTGCCAGTTCAGGGTGTCCAATAGTCTCGGCCAGTGAGGCAAACTCAGACTCATTTTCCACTGAAATTGCGCACCACTGGTCATCTCCACTACATGGATAGACGTTATGCGGTGCAAAGAAGCGATTATAATCACCAATACGTTGCTGGATATCACCATTGACAGTGTATTCGATCACGGCGGTATCAGTAAGCGCGACTGATGTGAGAGTCTGTCCAAGATCGATCCACTGTCCCTGACCTGTACGCCCGGCGTGACGAAGCGCGCCAACAATCATAAACGCCGCACTTACTCCAGCAGCCGCGTCTGGATAGCTTGTCCCAACACGCGAAGGTTGTCCATCTGACCAACCGGTGAGATTCACAATACCGGCCTGTGATTCCTGCATTGGTCCATACGCGACATAGTTTTTATAAGGGCCTCGATGCCCAAAGCCAGCCATAGAACAGTAGATAATACGTGGATTGATCTCGCGCAAGCGCTCATACTCAAAACCAATGGCCTTCATCCCCCGCGCGCTGAAATTTTCGAGCACGAGATCACTCTTTGCAATTAATTGGGTGACAAGTTCGCGCGCCTTTTCGCTCTTCATATCAAGGTTGATGCTGTATTTACTGCGATTGTGTGTATTCCAGTAGCCGCTCGAATTGAGACGACGATCATCGAACGCAAAGGGAGGATAATTGCGCACGACATCCATGCGCTTGCGGCTCTCGATCTTAATCATCTCCATACCCAGATCGCCTAATAACTGTCCCGCATATGGCCCCGCAAAAACCCACGAGAAATCAACACAGCGAAATCCGGCGAGTGCATCGTTCAGCATGATTGCTCCCTTATCTTAAATGACGCCGTCGGCGCGTAGAAACGACAATTCTGCTTCACCAAGTCCAACGCTATGCAGGATCTCGGCTGTGTGTTGTCCTACCAATGGAGCCGAGCTCTGCATTACGCCCGGTGTTTCGTTCAAATAGACCGGTGCCGCGATATCCTTGTATGTGCCAATTACGGGATGATCAAACTCGGCAAAAAAGCCAACCTCATTGAGATGAGGATCGTCAGCTAAATCACGAGCATCACTTGTCATGCCTATAGGACATCCTAATTCCTGACCTTTGTGGAAGAGTTCTGATTTCCCATACTTCATATATCCTGCGACCAGCCGTGGCTCGAGTTCATCGGCTCGCGAGCGGCGCTCAAACTGATTATCTAAAACAGGGTCATCCGCCAGCTCTTGATCCTCGGCCAGTAAGACGGCAGCACGTACTTCTTTCAATTGAGTGCAGCACATTCCAATATAGCCATCTTTGCATGGGAAAACAGTACAAGGCCAGGCTGTACCATGGCGACTGCCCGCACGCTTGCGTACAATACCTGCATAGGTATATTGCTCGATAGCATTCTCCAATACGTTCGCAACACACTCCTGAGCCGAGACATCGATGTGCTGACCGGCATTATGTATGTCACGATAAAGCAGAGCGCTTACAGTAGCGAAAGCAGCATGCATCGCCGTGATATGTTCAGCCTGCTGCGCCCCAGTCATTGTGGGAGGCTTATCTGCGGGGCCTGTGATACTCATGAGAGAACCCATAGCATCTTCGATAATGTTACTGGTCTTGTAACCAGCATATGGGCCTGTTTGTCCAAAACCAGTGATCGAGCACATCACCAGGCGTGGATTTATTTGATGCAAATCTGCAAATCCGAGTCCCAGAGCATCCAAAGCCCCAACGGGCCAATCTTCGACAAGTATATCCGCAGAATGCACGAGGTCACGTAATAGTTCCTGTCCCCTTGTCTTGTGCAAGTTCAAAGTAATGCTCTGCTTGTTACGGTTATGATGTGCAAAGTGAAGACTTGCTTCGCGGTCTGGTTTTCCGTTGGCAAAGGGACCGATATGTCGTGCCCGGCTCCCCCCGATTGGCTCTACCAGGATGACCTCAGCGCCATAATCGCCAAACATTTTTGTACAATGCATGCCGCGAATAGTGCTGGTAAGATCAAGAACTAAGATATCGCTAAAGAGCGACATCGATGTTGGGGATCCAGCATCTCCAGCCATGGTTGTTCCTCCCTATAAAGGTGATCTTGTGGTCACCTTTATCGCAAACCGTTGTTTCGATAAACAGAAGATCAAAATAGTTGTGTGTAAGTATACAGCCCATCTTGAGCAGGTGCAAGCCACATTTCCTATCTTCACTCGTTTGTTCGTTATGCCTGCCTGGATCGTTATAAGAGTAGTCCAACACACTTGCATGATGGCTGAAAGTGCGTTAGTATAAGCTATCCAAATGCACGGGATTAACGAACGATAGATGACAATATCAGAACTATATAAAGGAAACAAAGAGTATGGAGCCAGATATAGCGACCACCTATTTCAAACAGGTATCATTTTTTGCCGACCTCTCTGAAGAAGAGATGCAAGCACTGAGTTCCGCTACTAAACGACGTACCTTTCGCTCCGGTGAGGTCATTTTCCACCGTGACGATCCTGGACAGGTACTCTATATGATTAAAGAGGGGAAAGTCAAAATCTGCATTATCAGTCCTGACGGTCAAGAAGTTTCACTGACCGTATTTGGAAAAGGAGAATACTTCGGTGAGTTCGCTCTCCTCGATGGTTTGCCTCGCTCTACTGACGCTGTAGCCTTAGAAAAAGTTGAATGTTATACGTTACAGCGCAGCGACTTTCTCAACGCGATACTGAAAAATCCCAAGATTGCTATTTTAGTCCTGGAAGCTCTCAGTAAACGTTTACGCACCACCAATCAAATGGTTGAAGATCTCATCTTTCTGGACGTGTACGGACGCGTGGCGAAAAAACTCCTGGAGTTAGCCGACACGCATGGCGTCAAAACCGAGGAGGGTGTCCTCATCGATGTACGTTTGACACAGCAGGAACTAGCATCCATGGTCGGGGCTTCCCGCGAAAGCGTCAATAAGGTGTTGGGCTATTTTACTGACAAGGACTTCATCAGTACTGACAAACACCGCGTCACGATTCATAATACAAATGATTTGAAGCGACGCATTTATTAGAATGACGATGAAGCAAGAGCTACAATTTACGGAACAGAATGGTTTACGTTCCTCTACAACTACTGGGACCAACTCTGAAGTTGCTAAACAGGGAATTGTGGATCGCTTGCGCGCTCTGATACAATCGATGCGACC
>DATMNR010000479.1:0-5719 GCA_035568795.1 Ktedonobacteraceae bacterium | reverse complement strand
GTTTTCTTATATATCTGAGCAAAAGAGACAACCACTTCATCTGTGGTTCCCTCGAGAGATCGAGCCAGTTTCTCAAAGTTATGAAGATGCCAATCCAAAGGAGTCAGGGACGAGATCACTATAGGGTCATAGCGCCATACGGCTTCGTGAGGCCCATACAAGTCAGCTAATCTCCGCATATGATTTCGAGTATGTGAGAAATCAATTACTCGATATTCAAGGTCGCGTGGATAACCTGTGATGGTATGCTGCACAATGAATGAATATCCCATGCTCTTCACTTCTAACAGACGTTTGAGAAATGGCCCAACATTCTTGGTCCAAAATACAAAACCCTCCACGCTTTCAGGAGTCAAACTGACCGTGTAGATTTGTTGGCTATAAGGATTGACCATCTTGCAATAGCCAGCTTTCAAACGGTTCAAAAACCATTCGCCATAGAAGGTAGGTATATCTGTTTTATAGCTGGTTGAGATAATCATGGATCACACAATGCTTAGCATACTCTCTTTTGTTATGGGCACGACAAATTTAGTTTTCTGCACGAGTATAGCAGAGAGTCAATTAGATAGGAAGATGTAGTATATGTTCCACTGTAACTGTCAGGAATACCATAAAGCAGAACTGCAATTCACTCATGGAATTGGCACATTTCGAGACTAAATAAGCTATACTAAGAACAATTTCATGTGTACTTTTCATTTCAATATGAGTAATGAGAAAAGGCCATTCGAACTTAGAGTATCTTGCTTGAGTTCCAAATGTGCATTCATCACGCTGTCTCTAGTCACTAACGAAAAGTGAAGAACCAATTTGAAGAAAGGTAGTATACATGCGTCGTATCTGCGTATTTTCTGGTTCAAACCCAGGCGTACGCCCTGAATACCAGCAGGCCGCACGTTCACTTGCTCAGGAAATGGTTGTGCGCGGTCTGGAACTGGTCTATGGAGGAGCAAGCGTAGGATTAATGGGGGTGTTAGCTGATACTGTATTAGCAGGAGGGGGTGATGTCATAGGTGTTATTCCACGTGGAGTATTTCGGCAGGAGATACCGCATAAGGGCCTGACACAATTACATGAAGTTGCTAGCATGCATGAACGCAAGGCCTTGATGGCAGATCTTTCAGATGGTTTTATAGCGCTCCCCGGTGGCTTTGGAACGTTCGATGAACTCTTTGAAATCATTACCTGGGCACAACTAGGACTGCACAATAAACCTATCGGGTTGCTTGATGCTGCTGACTACTTTGCCCCGCTTCTTGCTCTGGTAGTCCATGCGTCGACAGAAGGTTTTATTCCAGCATCACATCAATCCATTTTGATGCATGAGGAAAACCCAATTAAATTGCTGGATCGTTTCGCATTCTATTCACCACAAGCAAAGATGTCTAAATGGACAGAGGTTCCACCAGAACGTTAGTAACGCACGTATGATCACTCATGCCCTGGCGACCTTTGAAGAACGCAGATGGAGTGAAAACCAACCATCGATTTGAAAAGCCTGATTCACCTATCGCTTACAGAGCGAATCTGATACAATATTACATGAACGTTGATCAATCATTATTTCCTTACATTCAGTCGGCACATAGTGTTTCTGCCATGCGTTCTGCCTGAGTTCAAAATGCTACACCTAAATTAGCCTTGGCAGAACAGGTACGAACAACAACCACCGTATTTCTGAATGCATTTGGGAACTATGAGTTCAAAGGAGGGACTGTACCTTGGCAAACAAAGAACAGAAAAAAGTGCAGAAAGCACCACCAAAATCGAACAAACAGAAAAAAGAGATGCAAAAGGAGAAAAAAGCTGCTAAGTCTTCCAGTGGTGGTATCGATTTAAAGAAAGAATAAAGTATCAGTAGATGCATCACTGTGGCAGAGGTAATTTCTTTGCCACAGTTTTTTGCGCTTGACACTATTGATACAATGCGCTTAGGATGCCGTCTTAAATTGTACTACGCCTCTTGATATAAATTGATAGTATCATGATCATAGTTACTCAATGTAAAGCCAAACGAGAGAAGAAAGGGGATCGTGTGCAGTCGAAATCTCATGAAGATGCAAACAAACGCGAACAAACCCCGCAGTCTATTTCAGGAAAGTCATATCAATCTGGTTTCGAAATGGATGAAGGTCAAGTAGATCAGTGGGCCGTTCTCCGGCAAGAAGCAGAAGAAGAAGATATCAATCGCCATGTAGAACCTGTACATTCAAGTTGGAATCAACGAGACACTGAAGATGACGATAGAGCCACTACTCCTCAGGCGCATTATCAATCTCAGGTAATTGAAGAACAAACTCCTAATCATGTCGATATTGTGGTTGCTGGTATTGGCGGCGCTGGAATGAACGCTGTTAACCGCATGATTAACACTCGAGTAAGAGGGGTGAGATTTGTTGCATTGAATACCGATATTCAAGTGCTCTCGCGCTCAGAAGCAACAGATCGTATCTGCCTGGGACAACAATATACAAAAGGACTGGGGGCCGGTGGGAACGCAGCTGCAGGAGCAAAAGCAGCCCTCGAAAGTACGGAAGATATTCGTAACATTCTAGGAGACGCCGACCTGGTCTTTATCGCTGCTGGAATGGGTGGTGGTACAGGAACTGGTGGTGCGCCCGTGGTTGCCTCGATTGCTAAAAAACTGGGCATGCTCACCATAGGCATCGTCACGCTCCCATTCACTTTCGAAGGCTCAAGACGTCGGCGTACTGCAGAAGAAGGCCTGAAGGCCATGAGTGCTGAAATCGATGCACTCATTGCAGTCCCCAACGATCGCCTCCTCTCTCTCACGGGACGTGATCGTAGCCTCACAGAAGCCTTTAAACTTGCCGATGATGTCTTGCGTCAAGGCGTACAAGGTATCGCGGAGGTTATCAACGTTCCCGGTTTAATTAATGTCGACTTCGCTGATGTACGAAGTGTTTTACGCGATGCAGGCACAGCCTTGATGAGCATTGGCCAGGGCCACGGTCGCAACCGTGCGCAACACGCTGCTGAAGAAGCTATTGCAGGTGGATTTCTCAATATGCCTATTCGTGGCGCCCAACGCGTCCTCTTCA
Source organism: Ktedonobacteraceae bacterium (assembly GCA_035568795.1). GTDB lineage: Bacteria > Chloroflexota > Ktedonobacteria > Ktedonobacterales > Ktedonobacteraceae > DATMNR01. Next base: position 2,654 of record DATMNR010000479.1, on the reverse strand, counting down.
ACATTAGTGGCGGAGAGGATATGACCCTTTATGAAGTCAACGAGGTAGCAGAATTTATTGGCACCGCGATCGATAATACTGCTGATATCACTTTTGGCGCTGTCATCGATCCCACGCTTGACGATAGCATACGAGTAACATTGATCGCTGCCGGAATGCAGGATTCACCGACAGGGCGCATTCCAGTAATCCATCTGGAGCAAGCCGGCGTAGCATCTGCAGTATCATTGCCTCCAAAGCCGTATGAAACACCAGATTCGCCTTCACACAATGCCGCTAATTTCGAACAGCCATTGACAAAATCACCATCTACACCTGTGCACTCCATGCCAGTAGAAAAAACTGAAGTAGAACCTCTGCCACCTACACGCATGTCCTCAACGCCATCCCGGCCACAACGTAGTCTTGATGATCTGCGAGGGCTACGTAGCATGGGTCGTAGGCACGATCTGCCACAACCTAACAAAGGTCTTGATGGAGAGAATGCAGCAGACGACGAAGAAATTGATGTGCCACCGTTTATGAAAAAATATACGTGAGAGAACAAATAAGCGCAAGGAATCATCCGTAGTTCAGGTCTAGATGGATTTCTTGCGCTTACCTATTTATTCTTTGGGTGAAGCGGCGGCTCGTCCACGCTCACCGCCTTTTTTACCGATTTTGGAATAGAACTCGGAGCCTTGCTGGCGTTTAGTAGATTCGCCGCCTTTTTTGCCAATCTCGGCATAAAACTTAGGTCCCCGTTTCTCCTTTACGGTTTCACCGCCCTTTTTGCCAATCCTGGAATAAAATTCTGGACCATACTTTTCTCGTACAGCCTGACCGCCATGCTTAGCCTTTTGCGATCCCGGTTGTGGTCCCCGTTTGTTGTTCGCCATTGAGTATCCCGCCCTTCTGAGACTCGTACTTCCACATTTACCCATCTTACAAAACAATGAGACATCCAAATACCGAATATCTCGCTGCTTACCTACTGTGACTGATAACTTCGCGCGCGCGCCATTGCCACTCTATTGGCAATCATAGCTGCCGTGATACCTGCTCCAACACCATTATCGATGTTTACCACTGAAAGACCCGGTGCGCACGTTTGTAACATTGATAGCAACGCCGCAACTCCTTTACCTCCCATTCCATAACCAATCGACGTGGGTAAGCCAATCACAGGAACAGGCACTAATCCAGCTACTACCGATGGTAAAGCGCCATCCATTCCCGCGGCTACAATGATCGCATCAACTTCTTTGGAAAGGAGGTCCCGCAAAGGTTCTAATAGACGATGCAGTCCTGCGACACCAACATCATAGATGCATGTCACTTCGCATCCCATCTCTTCCGCTATAAGTGCGGCCTCTTGCGCAACCGGGACATCTGAAGTCCCTGCGCTGATTACGCCAACTTGTCCTCCCGTTTTACGATGTACATAGTCAGGTTTGTAAATTACCACTGCTCGAGCGGTTTCAAGAACACGTACATGATACGCATTAAACACATCTCGTAGTACCTCTATGGCTTCGGTCGGCACTCGACTGATAATCGTTCTCCCCGTTTCATCCACTATCTTGCGAGTCATCGAAACGATCTGTTCAATATTTTTTGTCTCGCCAAAGATGACCTCGGGCACCCCTTTACGCTGTTCGCGATGAAAATCAGGACGAATTTCGACTGACGCAGAGGTATGATTACTCTCAGAATTCTGTAATTTCTGCTGACTACTACCACTAAACTCAAATGATTGCTGGTTGAGCAACAAATTAAGCGCTTCTAAGTGCTCGTCAGCCTGATGACCCACTGAAATATACATCCTTACTAGAGACTAGTATAAAAATCTCATCTGAGAGTTCTTCAACCAGTCAAAGTTTAACATAGTTCTACAGATTGAGCAAGGTCAATTGATCTTGTAAGCATGGTATTTAGAACATTTGCTGAAGAGTTTGTTACCTTACTTCACCTCCTCCGTTTTTACAAATGAGAGGTATATAAACCTTTCACACAAAGGCTCTTAGATGTATGTTTTACTCGTATTGCGACAAGTAGTGCGTTTTTGTAGCGCGACATCTGTAGATTGGCCTTGTAAAGATTGTATTTTTAACTGGGAGTCAAGTTTCTTGGCTCCCTATTTCTCCCTTTTTGTGTATCCGCTGCCTCTGTTATCTCATCTGGTATTTTCTCTCTTCTAAAATGGTTCAGGCCATGCGTATTATATTATGCAGATGCACACCCGAATCAGGGAACCAGTAGGTGCCGATTTATCGTGCTTACCGCCGATAAATCTGCCTCCTGTGGTTTTTATAATGTCCCGATTTATACGTTCATCTTCTTTTTTGATACAGAAATTCTTACAAAGTCTCTCTAATATTCATGGAGATCCCTGATGAAGCCTGCTAATATACTCTCCCCAAAACCTTTCTCGTTCCAACAGAAACGATCTATTCTACTCTTCCTTCTTTCGCTCAGCATAGCTCTTGTGAGCGGATTATTACTCTTTCATCCCACCGTGATAGCTAATGTAAGCTCCGCCATCATTAACGTTGGCCTTGATCCGTTACGTGCTCAATTGATTGCAGCAATACTACTAACCCTTGCCACAGCATTTTTAGGAGCAATGTTCGGGCGTAGAAAACTCGGTGCAATCCTTGGAGCCTGGATTGTTT
>DATMNR010000478.1:0-14175 GCA_035568795.1 Ktedonobacteraceae bacterium | reverse complement strand
CTGGTAGCAGATCGGGTTGTGTTTGCTGCAAGCGTCCTCGCAAGACCTCGGCAAACAAATGGTGGTAGCGATACCATCCCCGCTCATCATCGAGCGAGACCAGGAAAAGATTGGCATGCTCAACTGCCTCCAGCATTGCCTGCCCACCCCCCTCCTCCGTCACCGCATCACAGAGTGGTCCAGAGAGGCGGTCCAGAATGCAGGTGTAGAGGAGAAAGGATTGCACCTCGACCGTTTGCTGCAAGAAGACTTCCTCGCTCAAATAGTCCAGCACGAAGCGGTGGCTGCCGGAGAAGTCGGTCAGAAACGAGGAGATATCGGTTCTTCCCCGAAGCGAGAGCGCGGCCAACTGGATTCCCGCAATCCAGCCTTCGGTGCGATCCTGTAAAATGGCGACCTCATCTGCAGAAAGATCGAGATGCATCATCCCGTGTAAGAAGACTTCCACTTCCTCCGTCGCAAAGCGCAGGTCAGTCGCTCGCACTTCGCAGAGTTGTCCACGCCCCCGCATCCGTGCCAGGGGAAGTGGAGGATCGGAACGCGTTGTCATGATGAGATGCATCTGCGCTGGCAGATGTTCCACAAGATAGGTGAAGGTGAGTTGAATAGCAGGGTCCTCAATCACATGGTAGTCATCGAGTACCAGGACAAAGCTCGGCAGCTTCACACCCACAAGATCGTTGATGAGCAAGGCAAGCACAGATTCCATTGCTGACAACGGGGTTGAATGCAAAAGAGCCACGCTCGTTCTTCCGATCTCCTGATCAAGCGTCTGAAGCGCGGCGATCACGTAAGTGAGAAAACGTACGAGGTCATTATCCTCTCTCTCAAGTGAGAGCCATGCTACCGGTGTTCCGCTTCGGGTCAGAAAGTCAGAGAGCAGAGTGGTCTTGCCAAATCCAGCCGGGGCAGAAATCAGCGTCAATGCACAATTCATCCCCTGCGCAAGCTGCTCGTACAAGAGAGATCGATGCACGAGCTTTGCATTCGGTCGCGGCATATGCAGCTTGGTGGCAAGCAAAGGAGTGCGGTGGATGCTCGCCATCTCCTGTGGAGGTTTCTCCATATCTCTTTCCTTGTCCAGCGCGGATATGTTTCATTACACGTGAGGCTCTCGTAGACGTGTTAGATGGCCGCGCTGCAAGAGTACCTCGTTGCAACTGGTAGCATTATATAACATAACCTCTGCAAACACTATAAACTCTCTAGTTCCTTCCTACTGCGCACTTGTAACCCTTGCTTTGCTATTTTCTCACGCAGCTTGAGTAGTCCTTCAATGAATGACTCTGGACAGGGAAGACAGCCAGGAACATACACATCGACAGGAACAATGGTATCTACCCCTTGAACACTGTAGTAACTATCATAAAATTCACCGCCCGAATTGGCACACTTTTATGCCCTTTTGTTCGCTGTTTGCCATTCGACACTCCTGCTCCTTTTGCTTAACCCGGATAGTTTCAGAAGACGAAGCGAAAGGGTGCAGTCTGAGTGGTGTATCCATTCCCATAATACATCTTTGAATGCGTCTTTGCCTCGGGTCAACGAACGCTCGCAGGGGTTGCTCCCATCAGCGCCAATGATGTGTAGTCGTATGAATACAACTTTCGTAGAGGTGCCTCCTTCTCACACTACACCTGCAAATACATCTTTGGTCACATGACATGGATAGGTAGATAACAGTACACTCTCAACAGAGAATCTTCATGTTCAGAAATGTTCGGTGATTGAGTCATTTACGGGATGATGCTCTATCCCGAGGAGTCGAGGTAGGAGTGAAAGAACAGACAATGACCACTCATGATGAGCTACTTGAGTTCCTCATCGAACTCTCTGCGTTCAGATGGTTGGCCGTTCAAGATGTGCTCTTCTCTTGAAAGGATTTTCATCATGTCTCGTAGGAATCTCATTCAATGGGGCGGAGACAGTGAATGCACTTCCCCACTGGGTGCCGGGTTTGTTGATCACTTCAACGTTTATTGGATTTCTTGGATATCTTATTCAAGGATTTGACATACTCTTTGTCATATCTGGAGTCATCTTCGGCATTGGCTTCATTGGAGCCGGTTTTACAGTCTGGTTGCACCCAGTGAGATGAGCTCACCTTATGAGGAGTTCCGCAATGCAAACGACAATTGAGGCAGAGATGCAGCAGTTTGAGCAGATGTACCAAGAGCATCTCGACCGCATCTACCGCTTCGTGTATAGACACGTAAGGAATCGGGAAGCAGCTGAGGACTTGACTTCACAGATCTTTCTCAAAGCTGTGCGCAGTATGGAGCTGGAGCAGAGCGCGCACAGTAGCTCTGCATGGTTGTTTCGGGTTGCCCATACGACCATTGCTGACTACTGGCGAGCCCACTATCGCCGAGCAACAACTTATTCACTGGAAGAGTTATTAGAAGCAGGCTGGAAAGGTCCGGAGGCAGAAGAAGGATCTACTCTATCGAGCAATGTTTCGGCAGATCGTGTACAGTGTATTCTCCAGTTACTGCCTCCACGGTACGGTGAGGTCTTGACCTATCGATTTCTGCTCAATCTTTCAGTACGGGAGACCGCTGCCAGCATGGGCCTGACAGAGACCAACGTCAAAGTGATGCAGTTTCGCGCTTTGAAACGGGCAGCCAACCTTGATACTATTACTAACTGACGTTCGGTGAGAAGATTAATGAGAAGCAAAATCATCCATTTTTGGAACGGATATTTTACGTAGCCAGCACAATCAGGTAATCTTTATGATAGTTCATGAGCCCTGTGGCCTCTTTTATAACTGTCTTCGCAAGGTGATAGCTTTTGAAGAAAGCAATGGATCGCTGTGTATGCTTGTTCGCTGGCCAGCATGGAGAGATGGTGCGCTCCCTCTATAGCCACCAGTTGAGCATAAGGAATGGCATTAGCCAGCGCTTGCGCCTGGCGAAAAGGAATATCAACATCGGCCGTTCCATGTACGATCAATGTCGGGAGCGCAATGTTCTGCAACGGATAAGTTGGCAGTACCGCGAATTGGTGCATATCGTTGATGTAGCCAGCAGTGTGTAAGGGATTCAACACGAGCGACTCGATAAACTCGCGCGAATGCGTCTCCTCCGGCAAGCACCTGCTCAGTATGGAAAGCGGGTAGAGAAACGGGTCAAATACCATGAGCCGGTCAAGCAGGCGCTTAAGCAGGCGCCGCTCTGGCGGCAGTGAGCGATAGACCCCTTCTTCAGTGTAGTTCTGGGCGAGAGCGGAAAGCAGAAGTAGTCCCAGGCAGCGTTGCGGATAATGGAGCGCAAATTGCAGCGCCGCAGGGCCGCCTCCCGAATGGGCGATGACCACCACCTGCGACACATTCAGGGCGTCGAGGGTTGCCGCAAAGAGATCCGCCTGGGCTTCTGGTGTTTCGCCACTGCTTAGAGGTGTGCGACGGTAACCAGGTCGAGAGAGCGTCAAAAGCGTGAAGCCGCTCAGGTTAAGAAAACGCGCCATAGCCAATCCCTGGTCATAGCCACCCGGGCTGCCGTGAAGCATCAAGACGACCTGGCCTACTCCCTCCATCTGATATTCAACGGTACCGCTGGTCGTCTCGAGCAGGCGACTTTCAGATAATAAGCGCTGTCCTTGTTGCTGCTTCCACCTCTGATAGCGTTGCTTTGTCACGATGCCAGCGCAAAATGCTGCGATTATGGTACCATAGCCGAACAAAGAATTCACTCTCATAAATAGCTTGTTTCTCCTTTTATTAAAACCTGTGTCGCTTATCTCGCTTGTTTGTTCCCGGCAGCACGATGATCATGTTCTGCCTCACTAGACGCCAGAACAGTTGTTGACTTACTGGCTGCCTCAAGCGCGGTTTCCTGCTGTGTCGCTTGATTCTGTGAACCACTGGCAAAGGTCCAGAATCGCATAAAGATGTACGATATGACTGCACCAACGGCCACTGCCAGGAGTTTTGATGTATTGCCCCAAAGCGTTGGATTGGCAATTACTGGTTGCAACGTCTTGCCTGCGAGCCACACCAGGCCATTACTATACAGGACTTCGAACAACAAGATGGAAGCAAAGCGTATCACTTCCCGCCTTGTCGTCCTGTGCTTATGACGAAACGTCCAGTACTTGTTCAAGAAAAAACTACTCACGGCCCCACTGCTATACGCAAAGGAGTTGTATACCACCAAAACCTGCACGTTGTTTGTGGGAAAGCGCCACAGAAGGATATTGAGGACCAACAAATCAATGGCTGTGTTCACTCCCCCCACCAGACAATAGCGAAGAAACTGCCTGAATGTGCTACTCCAGGTATGTAAACGATGGGCAATAGCAACGTGTGCTCCCGTGGACGACCCTTCAGTTGTCTGTTTTTCCTCCATATCTGTCAAGGGCAATAACCCCTCCTCTCAGGGCAATCGCATCTAAATTTTTAAGTGGCTTATAGAGCGCATCCACATAGCAGAGTTTTGAGAGTCGGCTTTTTGGGACACAGCCTGTAGAGCCATTTCCAAAAATTAGATGCGATTGCCCTGCCCCTCCTCTCGTTCCTCTTGCAGCGTGCAGTTACCACTGGCAGCTTGTCGGAGCCATACTCCTAGAATTTTATGAGTCTGGTTATCAGTCTCGCCAATCTCCCTCCCGAGTAGTTACGGAGACGTAGCACTGACAGAGCAATGTTCGGCAATGCAAGAGTGGTGTTCGTAACGAGATAGCGACTCTCCCAGCAAGGCTGAAATTTCTGTTTGAAATTGAAAAGCGTAGCACGCGTCTCTAACAGACCCAGGCGATCTATTATAAAACTGATAAGCTGCCTCCTACCAGGAGTCATCTCCTGCCTGGTATCAGCCATAGCCACCATACCTAAGCTAACTACTTGCGCTCCGCAAGATCGGAAACGCTCGATGGCACGCACCAATACTAATTCCATGACTCCCGGTGGTGCATCTGGGGAACGGCGCATCAAGTCGAGAGCCCATCCCCATCCTTGACCATCTAGCTGATTACCCGTAGCATTAGCTTCGATCGCCAAACGGCCATAGATGGGTGTAAAAGTCACAAATGCGCAAGCTTTGCCTGAACTTGTAGTCACAACTCCAGTCACGAGTCGCGGAACGAATCTGTGCAAGCCGTTTGACGGTTCGGAGCCAGTGGCAACAGCCTCAGCCCGTTCAGCCGTATCTATCAACTCAACCAGTTTGCCCATACTGAACCCCGTCTCAGCTACCTGCTCGCCAGCTTTGCCTTCCAACCAGGCCTTTGAAATGTACTCCAGTTGCTTCATTACCTCAAGAGGAGGCACACCTTCATGCCACTGGATACGCACCCTTTCACGTTCGGCGCGTCGGGAACTGGTTCGTACATTGGCCATAGCCGAACCACTCAGTGTAAAGGATTGGGGATGTATGACCGCTTCTTCACCCATCTTGAATGCGTGTAATTTGAGAGCTCGATAGGTAGACAGGCGCTCAGCGTATGCTTGATAGAAAACCACGCGCCGTTTCTGAAACGCACAAAAATTCAGGAAGCTACGCGTCACACGCTCAAATTCATGCGGCGCACATACAGGGTCACCAAGTACAACTGCAGCATTGCTCGTTTGTCGATAATTCACCAGTCCCTCTCCATCCGACGCCAGGTGGTGCAAATTCTCCGGAGCCAGACCAAGAAACGCAAGAGAATGGTTGCCATAGTCACGCGTCAGTTCTGCCTCTGCCTGAGAAACTTGAGTCCGTTGTTCCTTTTGAGAGGTATCTGCAATCTTGGGTTGTATTTTGATCATACGAAGATTCCGTTCAGTAAAAGTATAATGAGTCAGGCACCGCGCTCTTGTGACACACAGGTGCCCAATCTCTTGTGGATTGTTAATGTGTCGCGGCACAATCGTACAACTGGTTTGACCTACCCGGACCAAACCCGCCGGAACCAGGGTTGGTCGAGGAAGTTTGCCATAGGCTCGCAGGTACAATCTTACACTGCTGTGTCACCCAGGTTGTGAGTGTGCCTTGTTGACCACCACCACCAAATCCTCCAGGCCCACCTTGCCCACCCTGTAGGCGATTCCTGAACTGTTGCGGAATCTGATCTAGAATCTGGGGAGGTAGTTGTCCTCCCCGATTAAATGAGTTCAGGAGGAAAAAGCGCACCGTCCCATTCTTGACCAGCGCAGCGAGTTGGCTCGTCGTTAAGATGGGATCACTACCACTGAAGCCTCCCAGGGACATCACCGGCTTGTTTGTCGCGAGAATTATCGGATCGGCTGTCATCGAGCTGGGTACGGCAACCAGAAATTTCGTCGTACCCTGATTGGCCTCCAGATAGTTAATCAGAGCCGTATTCGTGTTGGCAGTAGTATCTCTCCCTCCGCCCGTAAAGTTGCCGCCGAAGCCATCGCTCTGACTCGGTCCTGCTACCAGGAGATCCGCTTGCGTACCCTGGGTGACAGGAATGGCCGCCCACACGGTCGGAGCAAGCATCAGAGCCAGTACCAAAGCGCCGAGTGCTGGCAAAATGAAGCGGATTCCGGGGGTCTTGAGATGATACTGTGGAGCGATACGGGCTATGATGAGCACCCCTACAGCAAGAATGCACAGGGCGATCAGAATCGGGGTCAATCTCTGGCTCCATTCTGGATAACTATTGAGAAGATGTATCTGCTCAGCAACGGTGGCGATGAGCGCCAGCGGCAGGAGCCAGCCTCTCCAACCACCCCTTCGGTAGTCTTGCCACATGATGACAAGACCGATGCCGAAAAGCGCAGCAATGGCAGGAGCCATCTCCGTCATATAGTACTGGTGGAAGAAGCCTGCAACACTGAAAAAGATGCCCATGGTGAGCAGCCACATTCCCCAGAACACCAGCGACTGCTGCTGCCGATCGCTTTGGATACGCGGTCGCCGTTGCCAGGCCAGTGCAAGCATCCCAAAGAGCGCTATTGGCAAGAGCCAGGAGACCTGCCCTCCCAGGGATATGTTGAAGAGACGCAATGGACTAGGAGCACCAGTATCGAAGATTCCGCCAAATCCTCCTCCTTGCGGCTGCTGTTGTCGAGCCAGATTTCTCCCAGTGTTGGTCGATCCACCATTGCCATTCGTGGGGGGGGTTCCATCTCCGCCAGTGCTTCCGGAACGATTGGTAGCGTTTGTGGGAGTATTTGCAGGCGCACCTCCTCTAAATCCGCTCCCAAATCGCCCAAGGAGGCGCTCAAGGCCATTGTAACCAATTGCAAGGCTGAGTTCCGAATTGTCCTGGGTGGAATCAACATAGGGGCGTTGCGAAGGTGGGGTAAGGTCCACCGCTTCCACCCAGGAGAACGAAACCACCAGGAGCACCAATCCTGCCAGAGCCAGATGTCCAACACGTTTCCAGATGCTTCTGGGAGCAGCAAGCAGGTAGAGGAGCCCGTAGGCAGGTACAACAAGATAGGCCTCCAGCATCTTAATATTGAAGCCGATGCCGACTATTACAGCAGAGAGCAGTAACCAGCGCAATTTTCCAGTTTCAGCAGCATGCATCACTGCCCAGGCCCCCACGAGCAAGGTCAAGCACAGAATGCTATCAATCGTCGTGTTGCGATTGGTCACGACACTAATTGGAGTGATTGCCAGAGCAAGAGCTGCGAGTAGGCCAGCTACTACCCCAAAGTGGCGTCGTACCAGGTAATAGAGCAGCAAAACAGACAGCACCCCGGCCAGTGCCTGGGCCAACAGTATGCTCATAGAGCTGAAACCGAAGATCTTGGCACTGGCTACTTCGAACCAGAAGCCAACAGGAGGCTTGTCAATCGTCACAAAGCCACCTGGATCATAAGCAGCAAAAAAGAAATCATGCCAGTTGTCCATCATGCTTCTCACTGCAGCTGGGTAGTAAGTGCCGAAGCCGTTCTGTCCCAGCCTATAGAAATCCATGAAGACAGAAATGAGGACGATTCCTAGCAGCGCCAATCGATGCCAGTTCGGGAAGCGCTGCTTGACCGGTAGTTCTTTCGGATGCTCAGGCTCGACCTGAGTGATTGTCGGCGTCGTATCAGCCATATCTACGTTCTCCTTAGGGTTTTGTCGCTTGATGCTATTCTCTTCGAGAAAGGATACCCATTTGATATGCATCCGCGAGTGCGTCTTTTTTCTTAGGTGGTATAGGGTCCTTTTTCGAATGTTTCAGGATCCACCCTGCCTACTGATGTTCCAGAAGAAACACACGTGCGATTCATTGTAAGAGGAAAGAAAAACAGAGAGATGATGATTGAAGGTAAGTTAACACTCATTCTCATACAAAGTAAATCGCCCTACAAATATGTTTCGAATAGTTATATTACGAACAAACCCTCTTAGAGTCGTATGCGATCTCCAAGTGGCCAGAGGGCGGAGCAATGGAAGTCGCATCGTTGCCTTTCTTCTCTTGATAAAACCTAAATGATAATGATCACAACACTACCAACTTACAGGAGTTAGGGTAACAGGCGAAGATGTGAAAGGTATTAGAAAAAAATGAGAAAATTCTCATATACAAGCGACTTGAGACTTTTTGTTTGGGGGGAAACACACAGTTGATAGGAAGCAGAGGTTCTTCGACTGTTTTGGTAATCAATTCGCCCGAACAACCCGCTTTTCGTCAGACCCCAAGTATCTTAACTCCGACGATACGATTCAATGCCACACTGTCCATCCTGACTAGTATTCAGTCAAAAATAATGTAGGTCACGGCAAAGAGAATGATGTGCAACAAAATCGGTGATTTCTCGCTCTAAACAAGCAGAAGTTTGAACGTATGGCTTCGTTTTGAGGAGTTCGCACATGGCACTATGGTTCAAGAGTATCGTCGCATCTACATCTGTGATTGGTCTAGCCATCGGAGGCATCATGTTGGTCCTCGGAAGTCGCTTCCTCAAGGAATTTACCCGTCCCGGTGTCACCGTTGAGCCAGGGACACCAGAATGGGGCGGCTGGACCTTTCCCGAATCGGCTGTTGAACCTCCCACTGAATTACAGCATCCTGTGACGTTCCCATCGGCGGACGGTGCACTCTTACGCGGGGAGTTTTGGGCGCAGACGCAAAGCGCGCCGACGATCATCATCAGTCATGGGTTTCATTTCCCCAGTGTGCATTTCCGCTCAGTCGCCGCACTCGAATATGCACATGGTGCAAATATTTTGTTGTTCGATTACCGTGGACATGGGGAGAGTGTGTTGATTCCGACAACATGCGGCAACGCCGAGGTCAACGACCTGGTTGCTGCTGTGGATGTCGCGGCCAGCCAACCCCAAACCTCGCTCGGCCAGGTCTATATCCATGGATTTTCAATGGGAGCGGCCGTCGCGATTTTGCTACCACCACACGCAGCCATCGCGGGCATCATTGCAGATAGCTCTTATGCGCGTTTGGACGAGATGATCCGTATGATCATCACTCAAATCCTCGATCAGGAGATATCGAGATGGCACGGACTAGCGCGGGCTTTCCACTACCTTATCCCTACACTGACCCACCTGACGTTCCAGGGGGGACGACTCCTGTTTCACGTGCGCTATCGCTATTCGCTGCAGGCGCGCCCTGATCGGAGGATCGGTGATCATTCCATCAGGCAAACGTTGCGCGCGGCTCGTACGATGTCTCCACCGATTCTTCTGATTCATGCCAAAGATGATCCAATGGTAGCACACCATCATGCCCGCCGCCTCGTAGCGGCAGCACGCACAGCTGGACGATCGATTCAAGAGTACTACACTCCCTGTGACATCCATTGTGGCTCTTATGGATATGATCCGCATCGCTATATGGCCGTGCTCCTGGAGTTCTTAGAGCTGTAGGTGATGGTTGGCACGAGCGGCAGGGTGGGTCATCACGCTGTCCGATTTATTGAGGAAAAATGCGCCAGGTTATCTGGCTCTTCCGAAGGAACAAAGATCAAAGCCAGACTTGTTTTGAGTTCATTGTGAACCTTATTGAGGATCACTGCATGTCTATGCTCTTCCTTATCTCCTCATGCTTTCTTTCTTTGGAGCAAGGTTACCTCATCCTCCGCAGTGACAAGCTCAATGTACGCATCCTCATCGGCATAAGCTGAAAAGTATTTAGTCTCGTTGGTTCCATCCAGGATCACATACACGACTCCCCCATCGGCAGCATTGATTGTGCCTGTCTCTTGTGTGTTCTTGATCCGCACGTGATCTCCTACCTGAAAGTAGGTACCGTCCTTATTTGTCTCCATCGTTCTGAACTGCCCTTCTTAACTAGTGGACTGCGCCTGGTGGCCGTGGTCTTCATCGAGATTCTTTTGCTTCTCGTTCATAGTGTCAACATACATGTAGGCGTCATGACGGAAGACGAACGATCGCACAATGCGGTCATCTGGTCCTGACTCTCCATCGGGAGACTCCCGCTCGCGGATCAAAAACACTTGCTCAGTGAGGCGCTGGACATAGTAGCGGTCTCCAATCTTCCCACTTCCTCTTACTTGCTTATTGCTCGTGGCACTCTTCACACCATTACCTCAATACTCTCAGCATCACGTCTTTCGAACTTGTTGGGATCTGCTCCACCGGATTCTGTTTTGGATAAAAGAGCCTCATCGAATATCGCTTTGATGACAATTGCTCCATCCAGATCTGCTCCGCGCAGGTCTGCTTTGCTGAGATCTGCTAGCTTCAGGTTCGAACGACAGAGCCTGGCATTACGTAAGTCTGCCCAGCGTAAGTGTGCCCCTAGCAGATTGGCGTCGCTCAGATCAGCGTTTCTGAGATTGGCATTGCGCAGATCTGCTTCCCTTAAATCTGCTTCGCGCAGATTTGCTCCCTGCAAATTTGCCTCGGTAAGATCAGCTCCATGGAGATCAACTCCGTGCAAATCCGCTTCACGCAGGTCTGCTTCATGTAGGTCTGGCTCTAAAGCCTGCACATCGGCATATTCTTCTCGCCACTTGTTCCATAGACTTTTCCCTGAGGAAAGAAGATCAAGATGCTTCTGACTTGCCATAACGTTCACTTCCTTTTTCATTCTTATTCATTGTACTTAGTACGCGAGTTCAGTAAGAACCTCTTCTTCTTGTATACGAGATCGACTATCTTACCATCTGTGAGTCAAACACCATCATAGCGAGTGTTGATCCAAATGCGTCTTGTGCACCCCAGTGTTCCACTATCTTACCGTTTGCGATGCGGAAAACGGACACTCCAGTAAACGTCACCTTCTTGCCAGTGGCTGGTGCATGCATGAGTGAACCTGTGTTTGTGCCTTGGAAAGAAAAACGTTCTACCACCTGATCTCCTTCCGCAATCAAACCTTCCGTGGTGATTAGACCATTGGGGAAAGCGGCCAGGAACCTTCGATGGACCATCTTGCCTCCCTGAAGGCCGGATGGCAGCCCTGGTATTCCATTATGGCTTTTGATATCTGCGGCAACAACCTCATCTAAGAGAGCCAGGTTATTAGTGTTATGGGCCTCACGATAGCGGCGAACGAGAACTTTGTTTGCTTCAGTTGACATAGAACATGTTCCTTTATATGTAGTAAGGAAGGGATGATCGTGCACAACCTGTAATGTCGGAATACCTGGATCGATCCCTGGCTCCTCGTCAAATCGACAGAGGGGATGTTCGGTGGCAATTACTGGGAAAGCGCAGAAGCAGGGACGTGTCGAAGCTGATCCTGTGAGAAAAGAATAGCCATACTCTTCTTTTCCGCAATCATAGTATATCACAAAAAGTGAATATAAGTCAAGTATAATTATAATTGGATTGTTATGAATAGTAAAATGGTGACGCCCTACCCAGAAAAAATGGTCTTGGACGGTCGAGGCCGTATTATGTAATCAGTATTCTCTTGCACCAATGGTTAGTCCGATTAGATTTTGAGAGATGTGGTAAGCTGAGAGAAAATAAGGAGCATCATTCTATGACTACGGGTAGGCATCAAATCAAAACGATGTCGGATCACTGTACCCTCTCCAATTCCGCCAGGGAAGGACGATCACGGCTTTTCATGCGTTTTATGATGAAGGCCGGGCTCTACCCTCGCTGGGACGAGCAAACGCTGAACCGGAACTATGGATACATCCATTGGACGGGCAGCAGCGAGAGATTGATACAGGTTGCCAGATCCAGATCTACAATCAGCGAGGGCAATTTCGAGCAAAGGCACATGTGACCGAAAAAGTTCTACAAGGGGGATCTGGATGCGAGATGGCTGGGTTGGCGTGAACAATCTTACGAATGCAGATCCAGCACTTTCTCCTGAAGCCAGCGATATCGTCGATCCTTACGGGATACCAGGCGGACAGGCAGCATTTGATGCTTTGGTCGAAGTGCGCAAAGTATAATTGAATGCTTTCATTCTTCTCATGATACTTCTTCCTGGAGTCGGCATCCTTGTACTGCTATTGATACCCCTAGATGCCGATCGGCTGTCGGACCAGGATCACGGTGATCCGACCGTCTATCCACTCCCGCTCGATGAGCAAAATCTTGCCCACAAATGAACCGGTGTTCATGACCTTACGGACCTGGGCGTCCTCCCAGGGTAGGACGTAATCGTGGATGCGCCTGAGTGCGGTCTCCAGGTTGGGCACGATCTTTTGACTACCCACCACCAGAATCACCTTGCCGGCCGTATTGGCATAAGGGCCAAGCTGACTTGACGAGGCGGACGCTACCACCAGGACACCATCCTCCGTGATCGCATTGACGCTCCCTAGCATGTAGTCGGGACTGGAGACGAGCTTGCGGATCTCGCGTGCCTGCGTCTTACGATCCATCTTGAACACGCGAGGCCTCAGGGCGTCATAGCGGCTTGGGTCATGGATGACGTCGAAGATCCCTGCGTCCTGTAGAGTCTTCGACTTGCCGGAGTGGACCTCTGCTCCCTCCGGCAGTCGCTCCAGCACTACTTTACGGGCCTGGTCGCCATCATCGACGACAACTACTTCGATGTTGCGCTCCAGCATCCTCTCGGCGACTCGCTGGATGGCCTCTTCAGATGCAGGGACCGTGAAGTCTTCTACCTCCTGAGTCATATCTAGGTCTTCTCCTTCTGTAATTGCTCCACCTCTCGCATCAATTCATCTTTTTCCACAGAAGCCTGGGGATTGGTAACCTGGTGAATGTATCGCACGATACCCTGTTTGTCGATCAGAAAGGTGCCACTGCGCTGGAGCGCGATCAGCACTTTGTCCAGACCATAGCGCCGGTAGACAGCCCGGTCAGGATCGACCAGCACCGGAAACGGCAGCTTGTGCCTTGCAGACAAGCGCTCGGCACCTTTACGGCTGCCTCCCCCAAGAAGAAGCACCTCGGTGTCCTGCGCGCGAAGCTGCTCATACATCCGTCCCAACTGGACGGCATGGCGCTGACATTGCAGTCACGTAAACTCGCGCATAAAGTACAAGACCACATGCGCCCGTCCCCGATATTCGGAGAGACGAACGATTGCTCCCTCGTTGGATTCGAGGCGGAAATCTGGCGCGAGTGAACCGACATTGACTTCTGTCACATCATCTAACATGGAACTCCTCCTGGCTTTTCGATACCGTGTGAATTAGAGCGGTCTGGCTGCACGAGGCTGCCTGCTTCTTTACGCAAGAACAAGTTTATGTATCTGGGAATAAATGTACTTTCTTCAACGCGTTCCTCCTAGTATTTTCATGAGCATGTTCTCGTCCATTGCCGGTCGAGGAATCTAGAAGCTTTATAGACAGTGGTTCGAGGAGATCGCGAGCTACTGCCCTCCCGACCTGCTCTGCACTCCACGTCCAGGGATAGCGCCCACTGGAGGCGGACGAGAGAGTCTCTAGCATCTGTGGGTCGGCCTCTGGCATCTGTGCTTCCTGGGCAATAATTGCCAGGGTCAGTCCAAGCAGCGCTCGGCTTCGTGTTGGAACAGTTTCGGCTAGATCGGAACTTAAAGGTTGAACAGGCTGCGCCTGTTCAACCTGTTCTTTGACGAATGGAGGCGTGTATTGCTCCCGCGACTTTTGATCCTCGTCATCTGTACTTCTATATTCGAGATCTACCCCTCTTGTAGGTGGCGTAGATGGTGCGGGGCGTCTTTTGCCAAAGCGTCCCCGAATATCCTCGACGATCACATAGAGCGTCGGCACTAAGAGTAGCGTCAGGATGGTCGAACTGGTCAGCCCCCCTATCACAACAATAGCCAGTGGCCCTGCGATGAAAACGCCTGCTTTACTCAGGCCCAAAGCCATGGGCAGCAAGGCGAGAA
>DATMNR010000477.1:0-3472 GCA_035568795.1 Ktedonobacteraceae bacterium | reverse complement strand
TTTTTGATGCAGGCTCCGTCAGTGTATACTACTGTGCCTCGTTCGCCCAATGTTGCATGAGCTGTTTCGACAGTAATATCACGCAATGCGTCGAGGATTGACTGCCACTCTAAGGACTCATCGCCAAGACTCACACTGTTTTTCCCTTTTTACAATCAATGTAAAGGTCATTCATCATGGGATTTGCTGTGGGCGATAATGGCTATATATCTCACTCATAACATTTATAACACTTGTAACACTTATAACGATAGTATCAGTGGAACGTACCTAATGCTACAAGGCTACCCCCAACGATACTCCATAATGCTATCCACAAGACCCAGGAACCGCCGTGCCGTTTGCGGGCTTCTAGACTTGTCACAGATTTGAACCACCTGGCCGTCTCAGGTCTACTCAGGCGCCAGGCAATCAACGGTGAGATGACGAGCAAAATAAATGCTGGAACCAAAGTCCAGAAACTTCCTACTTTGATGCCATTCCATACCGGTACTAGCAAAGCAAATCCACCGAGGAAACCGATCGTGTTTCCCACAATCTGCACAGGTCGCGTCCAACGCCAGCCACGTCGTATGCCCTCACCAAAAACGCCAAATAAGGCCGCAATTGCCCAGGAAAGCAGAAAGGAAACGATCAGGGTGAACTTCGAGTCCACAGTGGTCTGTTTGGAAAAGATCGGTGAGCCCAGGAAAATCGATAAGATAGGAATCAAGAGTAGCTCCACGGTAAGACCCCAGTCGAAAGAGACGGCCATACCGATACCTTTAGGGGCAGGAAGTTTTTCAGCACCGTTATGTGTGGAATTTGATTGTAGTGTTTCTTTCAAAGTAGTTTCTTTGTCAAAGGAAATGCAGAGTAGGTCTGCTTTTTACAACACACTCGCCGTCGCAGGTGGCGAGTGTGTTGGGGTTCACGGTGGCTGCGCCACCGTGAACCCCAACACTTTTCGACTGCTATGCTTTTCGCACAATCGCTCTGACAGCCTGGACAATGTGATCAGCACTAATGCCTGCTTCCTCCATCAGTTCGTCAGGTGTACCGGAGCCAGGCATTGATTGAACTGCTAACTTCACTACTTCAGGTATTGGACCATTTCGCATCGTAAATGCCTCTAGTACAGCATCTCCAAGTCCACCTTCGGGCCAGTGATCTTCCACGACCACAATCTTGTTGCCTGCTTCATCCGCAGCCAGCATCAGCGTTTCTTCGTCAATCGGCTTGATTGAGTAGGCGTCAATGACACGAGCATTGATTCTTTGACTCTTCAACTGCTCATAGGCTTTAAGCGCCTCAAACACTGTAATACCTGCTGCTACAATTGTTACTTCATCCTTGTCAGATTGATGTATAACCCTGCTGCCACCAACCATGAACTCTTCTTCAGGAGAATACAACACAGGTGTCTTTTCGCGGGTGGTGCGCATATACACAATTCCATCATGATCGGCCATCTGTGCTACCAATTGCGCGGTCTGATTGGCGTCGCTGGGATAGAGTACTGTGCTTCCATATACGGCGCGCATCATTGATAGGTCTTCCAGCGCCATCTGTGAAGGACCATCTTCGCCGATTGAGACACCGGCATGCGAACCACTCAGGCGAATGTTTGCGCGGGATATAGCAGCCATGCGGATGAAGTCATAGGCGCGACTGAAGAAAGCTGCAAAGGTCGAGGCAAACGGTATCTTGTGCCGCACGCTCATACCCACTGCCGCAGATACCAATTGCTGTTCAGCTATATACATCTCAAAATAGCGATCCGGGAAGGCTTTGGCAAATTCTTCGGCATAGGTCGAGTTGCTAACCTCGCCATCCAGGCCAACTACATCAGGATTGGCAGCACCGAGCGCCATCAGCGCATCACCATAAGCTTTGCGCGTGGCAACTGCTTCTTTGCCGTCATACTTTGGTAATTCCAATGTCTTTTTTGCTGCTTCAGCAGCAGGCTGGAGATTTTCTGGTTTCTGTACAGGGAAAGTCTGGCTGCGCACATAACTAAGCTCTTTCAAAGCCTGTTCTTCTTGCTCTTTATTAAGTGCCTTGCCATGCCAGCCATTTACATTTTCCAGGAATGAGACACCTTTGCCTTTTATTGTTTTCGCTATAATCACGGTGGGCTTGCCATTTGGCTGTGCTGCATTGGCAAATGCTTCGTTGATCTCTTCATAGTTATGGCCATCAATAACAATAGCATTCCAACCAAAAGCCACAGCACGCTCAGCGTAGAGGGTTGTATTCCAGCCATGCATCGTTTCTCCACGCTGTCCCAGGCGATTGACGTCAAGGATAGCTACCAGATTATCCAGTTTGTAGTACGAGGCGTGATCAAATGCTTCCCATTGCGAGCCTTCAGCCATCTCACTATCGCCGAGCAGTACCCAGATATGATAGGGTAGTTTATCCAGGTATTTACCCGCGAGTGCGACACCTACGCCGATAGGCAATCCCTGGCCAAGCGAACCAGTAGCGACATCTACCCATGGTAAAATAGGGGTGGGATGGCCTTCGAGACGGCTGCCGAATTTTCGCAATGTTAACAATTCTTCGTCGGTAATAGCGCCTGCTGCTTTATACAATGAATACAACAGTGGCGAAGCATGTCCCTTGGAGAAAATAAGATGATCGTTATTCGGGTTTCGGGGCTTATCAAAATCGTAATGCAAGTAACCGGTCAATAAAACAGCCATCAGGTCCGCTGCCGACATAGATGAGGTAGGGTGTCCTGAGCCTGCGGCAGTGGTGGAGCGAATGCTGTCTACACGCAATTGCTGGGCGAGGTTTGTCCATTGTTGCACCTGGGGATCGGTTGAAGTTGTTGTCATATATACTCCTTCTATTGTAGAGTCAGGTAATCAGAAAGATCTTCCCTTCTACATTGATTGAGGCACCTTTTACAGGTGCATGGCTCATTGTATTATACATCAATAACATTTCTATTGTAGTTCGTAAGTCAAACAACAACAAGCTGAAGATTGTTTTCAAAAGGATAAGCAGGCGTTATGGATATGATTATCCTCATGGGCTTGCAGGCATCCGGCAAAAGCACATTTTATCGTACTTATTTCGCTGCTACACATGAACATGTCAGTAAGGACCTGCTACTCAAGAGCAAAAATAAGAACAAGGATCAGAAATAGGCAGAACTTATCGAAGGGGCATTTCAAGAGCAACGTTCCGTTGTCATAGATAATACCAATGCAACGAAACAGGATCGCCTTCTACTGATCGAGTTAGGACGCAGATATGACGCAACGATCATTGGGTATTACTTTCAGCCTGATGTATCGAGCAGTCGTAAACGCAACAAGCAGCGTACAGGTAAAGCACAGGTGCCCGAGAAAGCAATTTTTATCACGGCACATAAATTTACTGCCCCATCTTATGATGATGGCTTTGATAGGCTATACTACATACAAATAGCGGAAGATTCTACGGCAGAGAAACTTGAATGGGAAATAGAAGAAATCTCGCA
>DATMNR010000476.1:0-4342 GCA_035568795.1 Ktedonobacteraceae bacterium | reverse complement strand
GGCATGCGCATCAACAAATTCTTTGCCTTTCGCAAATGGATTCCTGTTGCAAGGACTATGGGGCCAATGTTGCGCACGTTATACCAGCATCCTGAAAAAGGTTTTCTGGGGGCGGAGTTCTTCTTGAATTTACGCGGACCTATGCTCATTCAGTATTGGCGGTCATTTGAGGATCTAGAAAAATTTGCCAGGGATAAATCTGATCCACATCTAGGGGCGTGGAGAGAATTCAATAAAGCAATTGGTTCAGATGGTAGCGTAGGTATCTGGCATGAGACCTATCTGGTCGAGCCAGGCAAGTATGAGGCTGTCTATGGCAATATGCCGGTATTTGGATTAGCTTCTGCAACCAAGCATGTACCTGCACTTGGTCGTCGTGAGACTGCACGCCGTCGACTTGGAGGGGAGAATGAGCCAGCGATAGTATCACCAACATAGTTTGTTATAAAACCGCGTTTGCAAAAGTGCAACCCTCACGTGTTGCATTCGTAGCTAAGTAAGTACTGATTGTTGCGCACAGTGAAAACGTGAGGAGCGAACCATCATGTCACAGCAGATGAATTATGAAGAAGGAATTGGCGAACGCCAATCTCCACCTTATCAGGGCTATCGGGCAGGTTATCAAGATCCCTTTATTGCTTCATCTGGGCAAAAACTTTCAACACAAGAATTTGGCAGAGGAGCGAGTGCCGGTCAACGTCTGGCTCTGGCTATTGTCTCAATTGTTTTGCTATTGGGAGCAACCGCCATTATCTTCGGCAATCCGAGCATTGTAGTTACTCCCTTTCTGCTTATTGCATTTGGTCTGATTTGTATCACGATCATAGCTGTCAATGTAATATTTAACAACAGCCATTGAGTTGTAGCATCATCCGTAATGCAACGCACTTTGATGGTCGCTGAGGCGGCGAACCCAGGGGAGCTCGTCTGCCACAGCATTCCATAAGCGTGTATCTGCAGTCCAGTATTCACATTTCTCGTGCTCTGCTAGCGCCAGGTAATGAGCATCGTATGCGGCAGGTAAACCAAAGCGATGAGAAAGCTCCATTGCCCGTATGCTTATCTCCCTGTGTTGTACAAAATTGAACAATATGCCTATTGAGAGCAATTTTGTGAGCAATTTCTTTACTTCTTCGTAAGAGAGTTTATTTGTGACTACTTGCCTGTAGAGAATATTTGTAGCTTCAAAAGTAAATAGTGCAGGAGCGATGATCTCTATCTTATCAGTATTCCATGTTTGTAATAAAGCGATGGCTGTATTTGAATCTGTTTCTGAAAGAACCCATTTGAGAGCAAGGCTTGCATCAACTACCACAATGTCAGTCATAATTGTTCTAGTTCCGTTATTCGCTCTTCACGTAATTGGCGAAGCGTTTCTACAGAATCGTATACTTGTCCAGGATGAGCACGCGTAATCTCCTCACGAGTTTTGAGTAAGTCATCTATCGCTGCACTATTCAGTTGTCCTCGTTCTCGTTTCTCTAACAAACTTTTCTCAGGAGGAACAGTTTGATCAAGGATATCCTCTACATACTCGCGGATAGAGAGATCTTTCTGGGCAGCAGCAATTTTGATGCGCCGGCGCAACTCAGGACTGATATCAATCATCAAGCGGGGTCGCTTCCCAGGGAGCCTGTTGTGATCTTCATTATATTGACTCTGCATCGCCATTGCTTTATCTTCTTTCATTAGCGATTGTATACCGATAGTGGTAAGATAATAATACCTTTTTGGTGGCATGGTGTCAAATCACTTTTATTCATTTGCGACATGCATGTTGTCAGCGTCTTTGGTAAACAACCCCGGTGGTGTCTTCTGAGGCACAATTACCTTGAGAACGCCAGGAGCAACGCTCAATTCAGCAGGAGTATAGCCTCCTGCTTCTCCATCAATTTGATAGGGAATCGGCGAAGGTGTTTCTATTTTTAAGGTTTTAAATGTATCATAGCGTACCCAAAGACGGCGTTGTGACCTACGCAAGAGAAAGTCCCTCGTCATTACAAGTTGTCCCCACAAATTGCGTCTACGCACAATACACAGATCGAGTAATCCATCATCACACTTTGCCTGCCAGGTAAATTTGACTGCGCCAGCATAGAGTTGGGTATTGCCTACGAAGATTTGCATAGCACGAGTTTTTACGACGTATGTATCTATTTGCGCGACGACTGGAAAGCCCCGATATCCAGGTCCAAGCCATAAAATAGCCAGGGTATAACCTAGAATGCCAAGACGTTTGAGAGGTTTGCGTTCAACTGCCTGGGTCACCTCCCCGTCGAAACCAATCCCGACCATCAGCAGAAAGTAGCGGCCATTAATGCACCCAAGATCAATACGACGTGTTTGTCCATTCACCAGCACATTGCGCGCTCGTGCATCATCTAGTGGGATCCCTAATTCTCTTGCCCATACGTTGACAGTCCCACTGGGAAGAACCCCTAAAGCAGTTTCACTGCCCGCTAACCCCTGGATAATCTCATTAATTGTGCCGTCGCCACCTGCAGCAATCACAAGGTTGACTTGTTGCTTGACCGCTTTTCGGGCCAGTTCCTCTCCATCTCCAGCAGATTGTGTGTACCAGAGTTCCGCTTTCCAGCCTTGATTGCGCAGAAATGTCAGTGTTTCGTCAAAGTGGCGATTCTGATGTGGGAAGCCTCCGTTTCCTGATGTAGGATTAGCGATGATAACGGCAAAAAACTGTGAAGAGTCAGAAGAGTGCGATATATTTTCTAGTTCGTCCAATTGCATCTTCGTTCTCTCCTGTCAATTTTACTGAAATGAGGGAATCTCAATCTACTCGCGGTACGCGAGCTAGAATCTCTGAAACGACCTCATAATTAATTGTACCCAATCTTTGGGCTACCTGCTCAGCGCTAAGGCTAGCTGCTCCCTGTTGGCCGATCAGGACGACTTCGTCGCCTACTCTGACATGTGGGATATGTGTAATATCTATCATACACTGATCCATGCAAACTCGTCCAAGTAACGGTGCCTCTTGTTCATGAACTAGCACATATCCCCAATTTGTGGGGCCGCGTCGAAATCCATCAGCATACCCGACTGGCAAGATTGCTACACGCGTAGGTCGATCCGTTGTGTAGGTGCATCCATAACTGATGCTCTCTCCCTCTGGAATGTCTTTCACCTGAGCCACCTGGGTTTTAAACGAGAGGGCCGGTCGAAATTCTTCTGGTAACGGTACTTCAGAAGATGGGTCTAACCCATATAATGCGATACCCGGGCGAACCAAATCGAAATGAGCTTCCGGCAGGTTGAAGATAGCAGCGCTGTTTGCCGCATGTACCAACGATGGGAGCATATGCTTTTCTTCGATACTCCGCAAGACGTGCTGGAATCGGGTAAGTTGCATTCTTGCGTGTGTTTGATCTTGCGTATCGGCCATCGCAAAATGCGTGAAGATTCCTTCTAACTCCAGACGCGGCAGTACGCTAATTTCGTGTGATAACTCTACAATCTCATTACTATGTTCTGCTCGGATACCCAGTCGTCCCATGCCTGTATCAACTTTCACATGCACCTTGACTGCCTGGTTCAACGCTTGTGCTGCACGTGAAAGAGCCTGGGCAGCTTCAATCGAATAGAGTGTTAGAGTTAGATGCAGGTGAACAGCTTCACGCATTTGCCAGTGAGGCACATAACCAAATACCAGAATAGGCGCGTGAATGCCTGCTTCGCGTAATGGAATGGCCTCGCTCACCGTTGCAACTCCAAGCATACTGGCGCCGTTTTGCAGTACCGTGCGGGCTACCTTCAATGCTCCATGCCCGTAAGCGTCAGCCTTGAGGCTGGCCAGGATGCGTACGTTTGGACCTACCAGCGACTGAATCTGGCGTGTGTTAAAGGCAATTGCGCTTAGATCAATTTCAACCCATGTAGGCCTATCGGGGCGCATGACTACAATCTGTTTCCATCCGGGTGTCTGTCGCACAAGTTGTTCACGCGCCTGTTCGGGTTGTGCCATAAGCAATTCGGTTACTCGTTCCATGCGTGTTTCTTCGGATCCTTTGATGAGGATTGAGGGCCGATAAATCGGCGATGGGCGCGATGAATCGGCCCCTACGGAGGGTTGGGTGGTTTTGGTAAATTCAATAGTTGGAGGTATTTGATTGGTTTGTTCAAGCAAGTTTTTTGTTGCTTGTGCTGCGTCATCATGGGTTGAGGTAATGATGATGTGCTCAGACGATAAACCAGCTTTGAGCGCAGACTCAGCAATCAAGGTTGTTTTTTCGCCACGTAGTATAAGGTAATCAACGCATTGAGCTGCATTTTGTCCCACTAAGCGATGAGCCTCTTCTTCAAAGTCACCCAGGCGTAACATGTC
>DATMNR010000475.1:0-3749 GCA_035568795.1 Ktedonobacteraceae bacterium | reverse complement strand
CTGGAGAAGGCAACTATAGGTGCAGAGAATAAAGCGGCGGCTTCATTCAGCTATACCAGGTCTATGAGAAACGATTACCTGGATCCCCTCTATGCAAGACTTGCTTATGAGGCCCGAAAATTGTGGCTGGAACTACAGGCAAGAGCGACTGAACCTTTCATCATCGATTGTGGCTGCTTGAATGTAGCCAAAGAGAGTATCACACCTGAACTAAGCGAGACGTATGCAGGGCAGAGCTACAACATATTGAAAAGCTTGCATCTGAAAACAGAAGCATATTCACGGGAGACCCTCGAGCAGCACTTTCCGCAGTTTGATGCAGATATGGGACGTTTAGATGTTGAAGCAGGATTGCTTTATGTTCCAGTCATTACACAGACCCTATTAGCGTTGCTCAAAGAACGAAATGTAAACATCGTGGAAAGGGTGGAAGTGACAGGCGTTCAGCAACATGCAAAAAACCTGCACATTTACACCAATGTTCGTGAATTCGTGACCGAAAAGCTGGTTGTCACAGCTGGCCTGGGGACAAACGATGTATTGAACTGTATTGATGGTTGCGCTATACGTTTCCCTCTTGTACCGGATAGACCCAGCCAATGCAAGTATTTCATACCTCCTTTAGAGAACAGGGCGACGTTTACAAGTGATACGCTCCCTGTTTTTGCATACCTGGATGTTGGTATTTATGGCCATCCTATCATTGAGGGAAAGACACCTGGTGTGAAGATAGGCTTCTACAATCCCCCGGATATCAATACATTGAATACGCGTATCCACGATGTTCACAGTTTTGTGGAGGAGTGTATGCCCGCTTTACGTAATGCTGACGCGATGGATGTGACAGATGTCGACCAGTGTTTTTATGACCTTGTCGCCGATGACAATTTTATCCTCGGCAACGTGCCCGGTTTTTCAAGTATCTATGTTGGCGTAGGATGGCGCGGCACCGGATACAAATATGCCCCTTGGGTGGGTCGGACGCTTATGCAACTGGCCTTGCAAGAAGGAACAGTTTACGAGATCAGCCGTTTCTCCCCACAGAGGTTTGTAGAGCATGCATAGTCAGGTCACTTTCGGTAGCGACAGAAGGAGAAAGATTTGAGCAGCAGAACAACTAGAGGCATTCTGGAAAGACTGAAAAACGGAGTTGTACAGGGAGCAGAGGGCTACGTTTTTGAGCTTGAACGAAGAGGCTATATCAAAGCTGGACCTTATGTTCCAGAGGTAGTGCTTGATTTTCCGGAGGCGGTTAAAGAGCTACACAGAGAGTTTCTGCGAGCGGGAAGTGAAGTCATGGTAGCACTGACCTACTATGCACACCGAGAAAAATTGAGGGATGTTGGCAGAGAGAATGACCTGGAATTCATGAATCGACAGGCGGTCCGATTAGCCAACGAAGTTGCTCGTGAAGGAGATGCGCTGGTTGCGGGCAATATTTGTAACACATGGGCCTATGATCCACATAATGCGAAAGAAAGCTCCAGGGTTGTACAGATGATGTACGAAGAGCAACTGGGTTGGGCGGTGGAGGAAGGAATCGATTTCGTCATCTCCGAGACAAACGACTATCTAGGGGAGGCGCTGATCGCATTGGAGGTGATCAAACAATTCAAATTACCGGCTATGGTAACACTGGCATCAGTTCAACAAAGTCAGACTCGAGATGGCTACGGCTATGTTGAAGCTTGTAAGATACTTGCCGATCACGGAGCAGATATTGTCGGGCTGAACTGTGATCGTGGGCCTGAGACTATGTTACCCATCATCGAAAACATACGGAGTGCCGTAAGTTGCTATGTTGCTGCTCAACCCGTTCCTTACAAGACAGATACGCAGTATCCGACATTTGAGTTGTTACGCACTGGTAGTGGCGAGCAGGCGTTTCCGCTCTTGCTCGAACCATTTTTATGCAGCCGATTTGAGATGGCCGATTTTGCCCGCAGAGCCAGGACTATCGGTGTTAACTACATTGGTATTTGCTGTGGAGGAGCGCCACACTATGTGCGTGCCATGGCGGAAGCCTTGGGAAGAACTGTTCCGGCAAGTAAATACTCACCCGTGATGGAGTTGCATCCTGTGCTGGGAGCGCATGTAGAGGAGATACATAAAGAGTTTCTTGCCGATTGGAAAAGTTGAGAATGGGTAACAATGGAGCAACCGCAAGTGCAGCAGTGACACTCCGCCAGGGGACTCCGCCCCACGGCTTCTTTTGCCTCTCCTCTGTAGGCGATGGGCTGAGCAGTGGAGCGTGGCTCCGGCTCGGTGCCTATCGTAGTGGAGGAGGAAAAGCTGAGAGGGCGCATCCATCCTTGCGCGTACTCTCCTGGGCGGTGCCATGCCCGTTGGTTCTCTCATGCCTTTCGGAAAGGGATAGATGGCCCACAACTCCCGTTTCCGGCGTCCTGGAGAGAATCAACACCCGCATCTTTCGATGCTGCTCCCCTGGGAACGTACCCCAGAGGTGGAGGCTTTTCCTTGGTGCTATTTTCGGCGCTGCTGCTCGCACCTTGTGCCGTGGAGTGGCTACCCGTGCCTTCGCAGCAGCAAATAGCTCGTACAGTGGCGAACACGGTCGTGTTTTTACCCACCGTCCTTCACGGTGGAACCCGTACACGATTCAGTTGTTCAAGGTACTACCTATCTCTTCTTTTTGTGCAAGCGAAAAACGGTAATAGGGGGGCTAAAGCCCGCATGCGCCTAACCCCGTGGGTTCTGCACCGCAGGGGCTTGCGGCGGGCTTAAGCCCCATCCTGTCAGATCCTTCGCTGCGCTCAGGATGACAAGCTGGGCAGCATCAGGGACAACTAAGGGGTGAGGCATGAGTGACAATACAACATCAATACGTTTTGCGACGTTTCTCTCTCCCATTTTGTACGTAACTTATGAGCACATAGCCAGGTATGTTGGCGAGAAAGTGGGCCATCCTACAACGTTCAGAGTTGGACAGTCCTTTGACGAGTTTGCAGAGGGGCAGGTGGATGTGGCTTTTATTTGTGGTTTGCCCTATGTGCGCATGACAAGTCAGAATACATGTCCTGTTGAGTTGCTGGCGGCGCCTGTATTAATGGGGAAACGCTATCTGCATAGGCCAATTTATTTTTCTGATGTCATCGTGCGCAGTGATAGCCCATATACAAGCTTCGATGATTTAGGCGGGTGTGTATGGGCCTACAACGAACGTGTATCGCATTCTGGGTGTAACCTGGTTTGTTATAGTTTGCTTATGCAAGGTAAATCACCCGATTACTTTGGGAAAACGGTAAAGTCAGGTTCTCATTTGCAGTCACTTGATATGGTATTGGCAGGAGAAGCAGACGCTGCGGCAATAGATTCGCACCTGTCAGATATTTTATGTTCAAGGGATAAGAGCCTGGCCAGGAGTTTGCGAGTCGTTGATGTGCTGGGACCATCCAGTATTCCGCCCGTGGTTGTGTCCAAGAGGCTTGATAACGAATTGAAATGCAAGTTGCAAGATGCACTGATTACAATGCATCTTGATGATTATGGTGCCAGGCAGTTGCGGGAAGGTTTGATTGAGCGATTAGTAGCTGTTAGAGATGAGGATTACGGTAATATTCGAGAGATGTTGGAGAAAGTGGAGGGAGTGGAATTTCCTTTCGAGTGAGCGGTTCAACCCAAAATCGAGGTCCAGGGTTCCAGGTCGTGTAGGGACGCTTGCGTCGCCCTCGGTGGAGGAACAATTCAGCCCCGATTTTTGATAGAACCCGAGTTAGCATTTGGGTTGA
>DATMNR010000474.1:0-2852 GCA_035568795.1 Ktedonobacteraceae bacterium | reverse complement strand
CTGGGTGTTTTCGCTACCAGAGGCATTGAGGTCAGGAAACACCAACCCATTGGTGGGATCAGTCAGAGGAGGCGCGTTGCCTGCTTTGTCATGCCAGGTCTGAAAGTGCGCTGTCTCGGTTGGACCGATACTGAGCAAGATGCGCAACACTTCCGGATTGCTGACCCTCTGAGCCAGCGACGGGTAGAGGCTGGTACCACCTTGCTCGATAAACGCAAAATGGAAACCTGCCGTGTTGGCGATCGCCTGGAGGTGTTTAGGGATGGTTGGGGTAGTCCCCGGTACAAAGCCCTTCAGGTCATTATCATTTCTGGGAATCGCTGGAAACTGCCCTTTTAGTAAACCCGGGATGGCTGGTGGAAATGTGTCGCCGAGATCGGGGTTCTTCGTGCGGCTACGGTACTTAATCCACCAACTTGTGTCTACGGTGAGCTGCATCAGGTTGGTGAGCCGTCCGATTTGCTGGGCGCCGGTCGCTTTACTACTCGGCAATGTGCGGAACTTATCCAAATTGACGGGATTCGCGCCTTTAGAAACCAGGTACGCGTTGATGAACGTGAAGTGGCTGAACTCATCCTCGGTATTGTCGTGGATATATTGATTCATGTCCCCATCCAGCACAGAAAGGGCAGCGACATAGCCTGGACTCCCACTCCCGCCTGGAACTTCGCTGTCCTGGATGCCTCCAAGTTCGTTGTACTGTTGCCACAGATCGGTTTCGAGGATTTCGGCTGCTGACAGGAACCGAAGAATGGCAATATCTCCTTTTGTGAGATCAGCACTTCTTTCTTCCGCGAAGGCTGGTAATCCATTAGCCAGTAACCCTGCGCCGAAGACTCCGGCTCCTCCTACTACAAGACCCCTGCTCAAAAAGGAACGACGACTAGTGATTAATTTCGATTGTTGCGCGTGCTGTTCCATACCGGTCTCCTCCTGAGACGGCTTCGATTGTTGTTCCATAATCTCCTCATGATTGTAATAAGGTTCTTTTTAGAAGCTCTGATCTCTGGCCTGGAGCCAGTGCTTCTTACATCAAGGATGGACATTATCTGTGGAGCTCCCCACATAGCATATGTGCGCCATAAAACAATACGCAGGAGGGTTACATACAAGTGGTTCGATTACAATCATCCTGCTACTTCGATTGCAAACCTGGCAAAAAAATTATGGCTCATATGAGCGGACTGTAAAGCAGCTTGTTACGCTGGCTTTCCTCTTATCCTTTTTCGTCATTGTAAAAAGTGGCTCAAAGAGGCTACTATTATAGTGTCAAGTAACTACTCGGTTTTTTCTCCCATGCCGCCTCGGGCAGCGAGGTTGGAGAGAATGGCGGGACACACCGCTCCAAAGTTCATGATTATCCGCCTGGAACCTAAAGTTGAATAGTTACGAGTGTAGTTAAGATTGACAGGTTTGAATTCTGTCAACAGCTTTGTGTTTAACATATTCATTTTTGGAGATAGAATGACAGATATTGAACAGACACGCTTGGACCTGATGAATAAATATTGGAATGCCGCCAATTATCTAACGGTAGGTCAGATATATTTACTTGACAATCCCCTCTTAAAAGAACCTTTGCGCCCTGAACATATCAAGCCACGCTTGCTGGGACACTGGGGCACTTCACCCGGCCAGAGCTTCATTTATATCCACTTAAATCGCCTTATCCAGCAGCATGATGTCAATATGATCTATCTTGCTGGACCAGGTCATGGTGGACCTGCAATCGTGGCAAATGTGTATCTCGAAGGAACCTATACCGAGTTTTATCCTGAGATTACGCAGGACACCCTAGGGATGAAACAACTGTTTCGACAGTTCTCCACTCCTGGCGGTATACCAAGTCATGTGAGTGTAACTACCCCAGGCTCCATCCATGAAGGAGGCGAATTGGGCTATGTTCTTTCCCATGCCTTTGGCGCAGCTTTCGACAATCCAGATTTGATCGTCACTGCTGTTGTTGGTGATGGTGAAGCAGAGACTGCTCCGCTTGAAGGGGCCTGGAAGGGTATTTCATTTTTAAACCCAGTTCGCGACGGCGCTGTTCTTCCTATTTTGCATTTGAATGGGTATAAGATTGCTGGACCAACGGTTCTTGGACGACAAGACGATGATTTGATCCTGAAACAAATCTCTGGTTATGGCTATGATGTCCATTTTGTTGAGGGCGATGATCCGATGCAAATGCACAAAGCGTTCGCTGAGACATTAGACACCTGCTATGCGAAAATTCGCTCGTATCAGGAAGATGCTCGCAGGAATGGTTTCACGAAACGGCCTCCCTGGCCTGCTATAA
Organism: Ktedonobacteraceae bacterium; assembly: GCA_035568795.1. Lineage (GTDB taxonomy): Bacteria > Chloroflexota > Ktedonobacteria > Ktedonobacterales > Ktedonobacteraceae > DATMNR01. Next base: position 553 of record DATMNR010000474.1, on the reverse strand, counting down.
TTCTACGCACCCCCAAAGGATGGACGGGACCTAAAGAAGTAGACGGCCTTCCCATCGAGGGTACCTTCCGCGCCCACCAGGTACCTGTAGCAGATGTCAAAAATAATATGGGACACCTGAAAATCCTTGAGGACTGGTTGCGTAGCTATCGGCCTGAAGAACTGTTCGACGAGAGCGGTCGATTTATTCCCGACCTTGCGGCACTTGCTCCCCAGGGGGATCGTCGCATGGGCGCCAATCCTCACGCGAATGGTGGCAAGCTGCTTGTGGACCTGGATATTCCCTTGTTTGAAGAATATGCAATTGACGTAAAAAAGCACGCTACTGAACGCCGTGAGTCAACTCGCCAGCTCGGTGATCTATTGCGTGATATATATACGAGAAATGCAAAGCAGCAGAATTTCCGTCTCTTCTGTCCTGATGAGACCAATTCAAATCGCCTGGGAGCAGTCTTTCAGGTTGAGAATCGTACTTCGGTAGAAACAATTACTCCCGGTGACGATCATATTTCTCCAGATGGACGCGTAATGGAGGTGCTTTGCGAACATCTTTG
>DATMNR010000473.1:0-6840 GCA_035568795.1 Ktedonobacteraceae bacterium | reverse complement strand
GCTCCAATGATAATTGCGTCATATTCTTTCATTTTTACCTGTCTCCCATCTGTCATATTTCTATTCTTTCATTATCTTGTCCCCGATGCCACTCATTTGTTACACGACGTTGGTATTATATCTTTTTCCCAAGCGAAAATGTATAGGGTATCAAAGCAAGTTGGAGACCAGATACTCCCTACATTTCCCATAATGTCAACAGATTTGATATGATATACAAAACTTCATATTTACTAACTTGACCTCTTGTAAGGAGTAAATAAAATGTTACTGGCTGGTGATATTGGTGGAACAAAAACAACCCTGGCTGTTTTCTCATCCGAGACCGGCTGGCGCAAACCTTATGCTGAAGCTACATATGCGAGTGTAGATTACCCCGACCTGGAATCACTTGTGCATGAGTTTCTTGCGCAACACGATTTCCCAATCGATCGTGCAAGTTTTGGTGTAGCCGGGCCTGTAGTGGCCGGACATGCCTCAATTACAAACTTATCATGGATGATGGATGAGCACCAACTTCAACAAGCATTACATATCCCATCTGTTCGCCTGTTGAATGATTTGGACGCCATTGCTCATTCCTTGCCCCATCTGGAAGCACAAGATCTACATGTACTGAATGAGGGACAAAGAGTCTCCGGTGGCGCCATTGCTGTCATTGCTCCGGGAACGGGCCTTGGTGAAGCGTTTCTTACCTGGGATGGTTCACACTATCAGGCACATACCTCTGAGGGCGGTCATGCCGATTTCGCGCCTGTCGATGCATTTCAAGTTGAGTTGCTGCGCTATCTCATGGCTCGCTTTCCACATGTGAGTTTTGAACGTGTTTGTTCCGGAAAGGGTATACCGAACATTTATGATTATCTGAAAGATTCAGGTTACGCTGAAGAACCGCAAGGGCTGGCTGAGCAATTTGCTACGACACCTGATCGGTCACCCATCATCGTCAACAATGCGCTTGACAAAGATAATGCGTATGAACTTTGTGTCGCTACACTCAACGCTTTTGTTTCCATTCTGGCCGCCGAAGCTGGCAACCTCGCGCTCAAAGTTCTTTCAACAGGTGGCGTTTACATTGGTGGTGGCATTCCACCTCGCATCCTTTCGTTTATGCCAGCCAGGCAATTTATGCAAGCATTTACGCATAAAGGGAGACTTACACCAATGCTTACACAAATGCCGGTTCATGTCATTCTCAATCCAAAAGTTGCGTTACTTGGTGCAGCCATCCACGGCTTTGAGAAACAGGAGACAATCTGATAGTAAGTCATATTTGCTGTCGAGTTATGCCTGATAAATGATTCCAACAACTATCGGGTGCTAGATATCCTAAACGTAGGGACAGGGGTTGTGTGGATGATGGGTGGGGGCGCTTCTCCTTGCGCCTTGCCTGAGCGCGTAGCGCTAGACACTTCCTTGCATCTCTGCTGACTGCTCAGCAGTAGACGCGACAGCGTCGTTGCAGAGATGCTCACAAGCTTCGTCAGCGTCGTTGGCAAGGCGGGTAGGTGCCAGCGCTGTCCTGGCCCCTTTATCCTATTCCAACACTTCCGAACAACGGAATATGCACCATCCAGCCATACATCGAGGAATAAAACGTGCCTCCCAACTTCGAGCATTGTGCCTGGGTCGAAATTGTTCCAGTCAGGCCGAACAGTGAGTTTGCATTAAAAAGTGTCTGCTCAGTGTCTCCTGCTGGTAAGCAGAAATTCACATGCAAATGCCAGGGTGCAATGCTTATTGGTATACGCTGGTTTAACTGCTCTGCGGACACATTTGCTGGAGCGCTATACATCACACCTACGAACTTGTAACCATCTGCAACTTTCTGGTACAGTAGAGCTGATGGATGGGCCAGGTCAAACGTTGTTTGAGCTTCGGAAAAACTCTGTACATTCGCAAAATGATAGATGTCCTGAGGAATATGAGGAGCAAAGATCTGATATCCGTCTTTTAGTGCCAGATGATAATCCTGATACTTGTCAAAACACATATGCGCATTTTGCACGATTGCATTCATTCGTGTGACATCAGGCGAAGTAATAGGCTGATATGGAGTCATTTTCATATGTGGCCCCATGTTCATATGTCGTGAAGCTGTCGCTTGAGAAGAAGTGTTTACAATAGAACCCAACGCCATTGGAAGAGTTGACTGGCAAACAGGAGCTTTCATCACCGCTTGCGTGGAGCTTTGTTTCTGGCTCTGATTACTACCACATGCTGCCAGTATAAGCATTAACAAGATGAATGGTGATAAAAGCTTTAACCGCATCGGAATTCCTTCAGATCTAGTCACTGCAATTCAAGTTAGTCGCGAATCATCTATTTTCTCTAAAATATATGATACACTACTTCTCATGCTAGCGGCAGTGTAAATGTGATGCAGGTTCCTTTCCCAGGCGTACTCTCGGCACAAATTGTTCCTCCATGTGCCGTAATAATCGCTTTTATGATGGCAAGGCCCAAACCACTACCACCACTCGCTCCGGAACGTGACCGGTCGCTACGGAAGAAGCGGTCAAATATGTAGGGAAGATCCTTTGGATCGATACCAGACCCCGTATCCCTCACCCAAACAGTAAGCCATTTCGTTTTGCCATCCATAGATGCTTCGGTATACCCAAAGTGTGAAAGCGTTCCATCGCCTATCAACTTGTCTGAGCGCTTTGCGCTCAATGCACCAGGGTCGTTAGCGATGCGCGTAGATGTCTGTATGTGCATCACTTGTAAGCTCTCGTCTGGTTGCTGCACGGCTAGAGCATGGCTAGCATGCGTGACTTTTAAATGTTGCCTGGTTTGCAAGTCGCTATCGTTGAGACTGGCTCCAATTGTGATGTTTCCGCCTGCGGGTGTATAACGCCTGGCGTTATCCAGCAGGTTCAACAATACCTGGGTCATACGATCACTATCAGCAAGAACGGGCGGTGTTGTTGGGTCAATCTCATTACGTAAAGAGATGCCTACCTGCTCGCACTCTGGTAGAATCACTTCCAATACCTCATCGACCAGCGTATGTAAATTCAGTGGTTCTTGATCGAGTTGTATTCGACCCGATTCGAGTGATGTCATCTGCTGCATATCACTTACCATACGGCGCAAACGCTGCACCTCGCGGCCTATCAATTGTGCTGTATCTTGCCTTGCTTGTGGATCGGTAATGACATCATCAGCGAGAGCTTCACTAAATCCTTGTATGGCAGTCAGTGGTGTGGCAAGATCATGAGCGATATTAGCGATGAGATCGCGTCTCATCTGATCCTGGCGATGCAACTCGGTCACATCTGACTCAATCCTCTCTGCCATCGAATTAAAGCTCAATGACAACCTTCCAAGCTCATCTTTGCTTTTAGGGATGGCTACTCGTTGGGCGTAATTTCCCACCCCCATCTGTTCAGCAGCGAATGTAAGTGATGTTAAAGGTTTGGTTAATCGTCGTGCCAGCCACAGGCTGAAAATAATCACGAGAATGGCTATCACGCTGCCTGTGATTAATATTGCCTTATCGACCTTGGCCAGGAATTCGTATGGCGAAAAGCCCGCCGGATACTGTAGCGGTTCGGCAACAACTAGCGCCCCTACGATGGCTCCTGTGGGTTGACCTCCATTACGTATTGGAACGCTAATATACAATCCAGCAAGCGAATTATTGGTATCCGACGAGACTTGCAGGTTACCTTGCACTTCTTGTCCCTGTAGTGCCTGCTGGAGAGACTGCTGGAAAGCGGACATATCAAACCTGGGACGAGACATTGCAAGTAACTGGTCATTCATATCTACCACAATATAAAGTTCTGGCACTCCAAGATCGATTGGTCCAGTAAGCTCCCAGTCGCCACCGGCAAGCTGGTAACGTTGACCTATTTGTTGTGCCGTATATTCCGCGTTCGCTCGAAATTGATCGAGCTGTGCCGAATAGAAGTAGTTTTGCACTACCATCGTGACCACAAGTATTAGTAAGAGCATAGCTCCCAGGGCAACGCCCAGATAGCTCAGTACGAGTTTTGCTCGCAAACTGAACGCCGGACGAGAGGAACGTGTAACCACAAGCAATGTTCCTTTCTACAAACCCTCGGGATCAAATTTGTAGCCTAGACCCCAGACTGTTTTGATATAATGAGGAGTTCCAGGCCCCCCAGCAACTTCTAACTTCTTACGCAGCGTTCCAATATGAACATCCACCGTCCGTCCATCGCCGAGGAACGTATATCCCCAAATGTGTTCAAGCAAGGTCTCGCGGGTGAACACTCGTCCCGGAGCCGAAGCAAGTGTAACAAGTAAATCAAATTCCTTTGCTGTGAGTGATGCAACTTGTCCGTGAACCTCGACTCGTCTTTCAGGAATACTAATGCGCAGTCCGTCGAAGCGAATTTCATCTATTGTATGTACAGTATTCTTACCTGCTACTCCATAGGCTGGAGTCTGATTTCCATTATGCTGGGAGTGAGTGAATGCAGACTCTCCGTTGCGTGCTGCACCGACTTCTAATGGCGCGTCTATTTGCTCATTGTGCGGATCACCAATCGGTGTACTCCTGCGCAGAATAGCCTTGACACGACTCACAACTTCACGTGGACTAAATGGTTTGACCAGGTAATCATCTGCTCCCAACTCCAATCCTGCAATACGATCTTCTTCACCCTGGCGAGCAGTGAGCATAAGAATAGGAGTGTTTGCCCAGGCGCGTATTCTGCGACATACTTCCATACCGTCCATTACTGGTAGCATGAGATCGAGAATGACCAGGTCAGGTCGTTCGCGTGCATGTAACTCCAGTCCTGCTACTCCATCACCTGCTGTCAATACTTGAAAATTAGCTTGCTCGAGATAGAGTCTGATAAGCTGCGCTATTGTTGCTTCATCTTCAATTATTAAAATTTTCTTCATTGATAGTATCTTTCTGATTCTTTATAACCTTAATATAATGCTACAACACGATTTACATAGAGAACAATCTAAATCTTTGATCCTGTGTAGGTGCCGATTTATCGTGCACATCGCCGATTTATCGGCCCTCGTCGGCTTTTCTGATATACATCTGATTTTGTTAAAATGCTTTGATCGTCCACCTACGGATATTCCACTCAAACATCTGATTGAATCCTTTATGTAAAGCATACAATCGAAAGATCAAATACACTTATGGAAACTGTAAAATATGTGTATAAAGATTGTCAGGTATTACCCTCGATTTCATATCCAACACCCAGGAAGTCTTTACATTTATTTTACACTTTTCTGCGGGTTTCCACATATGTACAGGCTACACTAACAACAGATACATAAAGTCACCTATTATGCAACAAAAACGTAATAAAGTTGGAGGCAAATTCAATGCAGGATCCCTATTCAGACAATCAATCGGGAGTAGCTTATCAGGCTCCCACACAACAAGCCATGCCGATTACGGCGCCGCACCAGGCTGTGCCTGGACAAATGCAAACGCCACCTATGACGCCACCGGTATATCCCAGGCGTTCCAATGGTATGCGTACTGGCGCGATAATTACTTTGTCATTTGTACTCCTGGTAGTTCTGGGTGTTGGCTTATTTGCCGGTTGGCAATTCGGCAGAACCAGCACGTCTACAGGTGGAGCAAGTTCAAGTGTAGCAACATTGCAGCCAGGCACCGGACCGCAATCAACCGTTCCCCCGCTGACTGGTAACAACGAACAGGCCGTCCGTGAGGCAGTGATTGCGAAAGTCCGCCCGGCCGTCGTCGAGGTCAACGTCACCACCCAGCAAGGTGGAGCCATTGGTTCAGGCGTCATTATCGATGGCCGTGGCTATATCGTCACCAATAATCACGTCGTGAATGGCGCGCAAAGTATGAACGTGACACTCTATGATGGCACGAATCTCCAGGCTAAATTGGTAGGTACAGACCCGGCCGATGACCTGGCGGTTATCAAGATTACCCCCCCGTCTAAAGGCCTGACTGTAGCAACTATTGGTAACTCATCCAAGTTAACGGTAGGCCAGGATGTAATGGCAATTGGAAACCCTCTGGGCATCACACAAACTGTCACGCATGGCATCATCAGCGCCCTTGGACGGAGCGTCTCTGAAGGCCAGGGGGGAGCAATCATCCCCAACGCTATTCAGACCGATGCCGCTATCAATCCTGGTAACAGTGGTGGTGCATTAGTAGACATGCAGGGCAACCTGATCGGTATTCCAACCCTGACAGCCATTGATCCCGAATTCAACACGCCGGCAAGTGGAGTTGGCTTCGCAATTCCATCAAATCGCGTAGCAACCATTGTACCTCAGATCATCTCGAGTGGCAGTGTGACACACACTGGGCGTGCAGCCCTCGGTGTACACGTCGCGGATGTAGATGCAAACCTGGCTGCGCAAGATAACCTGTCGGTTGATCATGGCGCGTTCGTTGCTGATACAGTAGCGAATGGGGCTGCAGCTTCAGCAGGCATAAAGGCTGGCGATGTGATCGTCCAGGTCGACAACACACCGGTGACCGATACCCAATCTCTTGGCGAAGCTCTGGCCAGCCATAACCCTGGTGATACCGTTGCTGTGCACATCTACCGTGGCAGCCAGCAAATGACGATCAACGTCAAACTTGGTGAGCTACAAGCAGGAAATTAGGTTCTTTGTGGCAATGCTTGCAACGTAGCAAGTCTTGTAACAACTATTCAATCGGCGACCGCAAAATTCATTTTACGGTCGCCTTTTATTTTGTACTCTCCAGAAATCCGCTCATAACTGTGAGTACAAGCAGAAGCGGGATTGTGAAGGGCGGCCGCCCTTCACCTGGGAGTTGGGGCTGTACCCCACCTGCCTCCTCAAAGGCGCGCCGCAGGCCCGTCAGGATAATGATGA
>DATMNR010000472.1:0-4374 GCA_035568795.1 Ktedonobacteraceae bacterium | reverse complement strand
GGTATAGTAGGTGCAGGTTCAGGTAATGACTTTGCCTGGAATACACTCAAATTGCCTCGAGATCCTGCACATTCGATTGAGAAGGCATTTCATGGACAACTCATCGAAGTTGACGCAGGCGTTGTGAATGGTAGCTATTTTGCAAACTCGTTCAGCATAGGTCTAGATGCTGATATTGCTGTTGCAGCAGATCGTATGAAGAATATTCCGTTTATGAGTGGTGCGCGACTTTACTATACAGCCACTGTAAAACAGTTATTGTTGGGCTATCGTAATTGTCCCTGGCTTTCTTTTCAGTTACTTGACGGAGATGGGTCGGTAACTGAAATGCAAAGCAAACGTTTTGTACTCATCGCTGTAACAAATGGCCCAACGTATGGCGCGGGCTTTCGGATCAACCCAAGGGCTAATCATGCTGATGGGTTATTTGATGTTTGCACGATCAATTACGCCCCACTATTACGAGCGCTAAAACTGTTGCCAGTCGTTAAAAAGGGTGAACATGTAGGGTTGCCAGAAGTTACGTGTTATTTGGCTAAATCAGTTACTATTGAAAGTCAGCAATCTGTGAATGTGCAGATGGATGGCGAAACCTCAAGCTCGAAAAGTTACTCAGTAGAGAATCTACCGTCTGCTCTATTGTTAAGAGTCTGAGTGTACAATCAAAGTTCAAGTATTTGGACGGCTATTGATTGATATGAAAAGCTGATGGACAGAGTTTCGATAGTGTACATCGCTGACAGAGTGGTTTTCGGGCCTGGCAAATAGCCCTTCCGTGAAAGATCAGCAAGTGTGAAAGATCAAGCCAATCCTGGCGTGGCACCAGTTGCATCAAGTCTTGTTCCACTTTTACCGGATCTTCATTTTTCGTCCAACCAAAACGACGAGCAAGTCGACCAATATGTGTATCGACAACGAATCCATCAATAATGCCAAATGCATTCCCTAAAACAACATTTGCTGTCTTGCGAGCAACCCCTGGAAGTTTGAGTAAATCTGCCATCGTACTGGGTACTTCACCATTATAGTTCGTGATAAGAAGTTGACACGCTGCGCGAATATTTTTGGCCTTGTTTCGATAAAAGCCAGTCGATCGAATATCCTGCTCTAACTCTTCCTGGCTAACTGTCGCATAATCTTCGGCACTGCGATATTTTTGAAACAGGTCGTGGGTAACAAGATTTACACGTTCATCTGTACACTGTGCCGAAAGCTGTGTTGCAACCAGTAATTCAAGAGGATTTGAGAAATCGAGAGAACATTTCGCATCGGGGTAAAGACGCCATAACTCTGCGGTAATGGCCCTAACTTGTTCAGGCGAACCCGGCTTAGGGCCTGTATAGGTTCCCTGGGACTCTGATAAAAGTTCCATATTTCTTTTCTTATCTTTTTACTGTTACAAAGCTAATGTGAGAGGGCCTATGCTTTAAGCCTGTTCACGTTGCTGTTGCAAAATATGTCGTAAGGCGTCTGCTTGACCGCGGTTGTAGGCGGCAGAGCGGGTTCTTAGCCCGACAATTGGTAACGAGCTTTTTTCTCTTATCTGGGCTGCTCGTTCGTGTTGTACAATCTCATGCACAAGTTGCCGATCGCTTAGTCGCCACCCCTTGGTCTGAGCATATTCGGCAAATTTCATTACATGAGTATACCCTTCAAGGTATTCTTGATCGGTTTCCCCTTTTGTAGGCAGTTGCTGCATAATATTTTTCTCACTTGGGCCGAAATTAGCAATAATCTTCTTGTGCGATCACTAATGAGATTATGTCAAAAAAGCTGAAAGGTGTCAACGTTTGGAATCGACAGTATTTCAGTTTATGCGAGCAAATCACTTCTAGTCGCCTCGGAGATAAAAGCTTCGATTGACTCAGTTGTAAAGGTGGCAATACGTGATGGATGCAATTCATCTAGTTCAGGAGTTGGCAAGCCATTGATTTGATCTGCAATACACCTACCAACGGCTGGAGATAGCGCAAATCCATGGCCAGAAAACCCTACGGCCAGAGTGAATCCACGTAAGCCTGGAATTTGGCCAATGAAAGGGATGTCATCAATGCTTTGCGCTTCAAGACCACACCAGGAGCGAGCAATGCGTTGTTCTCCCACAACAGGAAGTAGTTCCACAGCCGTTGCCCAGTTGCCCTGAATGCTGCTTGAGCGCATATTATAAGAGCGTCGATCATGAGATGGATCGCCAAGCCACCCTCCTCCCAGAAGAAATCCGCCATTTGCAACTTGCTTTAGCGAAAGAACACGGCTAACGGCGCTTATCACAGGCTTGAGTTGATAGTCGTGTGATGAAGTTGAAAGAATCATTTGCAAAGCGCGTGTTCGTATTGGAAGACGCAAACCGATGCTGGTTGCTAATTCATCGCTCCACGTGCCAGTTGCTAGGATGATATGTGCCGCTTTTACATCGCCACGCTCTGTTTTTGCTCCCTCAATATGGTTGTGATGCAAGAATAGACTCGAAGTGTTGACACCTGTCCAATAAATTGCTCCATGATGTTGGGCAGCTTGAGCAAATGCACGAGTTGTGAGTATAGGATCTGCCTGTCCATCATCGGGACTATAACTTCCAGCCACAACCTTTTCATTTAACCCAGGGACTATTGAAAGCGCCTCTTTACGGTCAACAATTTGGACATCTTTGAATCCCATCTCATGCTGTTTGTCTACGAATTTATAAAGATAGTTTAGCTCGATATCGCTCTCTGCTAGTAGCAGGTTCCCACCTCGGCGGTAACCTACATCTGCTTCAAGTTCCTTTTCTAAGGTTTTCCAGCGTTGAATTGCCTCTGATGCTAACTTGGCTTCTGCGGGATGACGTCCTTGCCGTCGCACTCCACCAGCACTTGCCCAGGAAGCTGAAGGCGATTCGGCTATGTTTGATCTGTCTATGACAAGTACCTGGTGTCCTTGACGTGCCAGGTGATAGGCAATCGAATTCCCAATAACTCCACCCCCAACTATCAGAATGTCAGTGTTTGTTACATTCATGCCAACTTCTTTCTAATGATAGATGGAATAGATTATGAAAATGATGCGCGAGTGAATCAAATATATGTATTTTGTGTGACAACATTCTGAAAGGGTGAGAATGGACCACTATGATTGAGCGGCATGTAGCCCCGTAAGTGAGTGCCGCTTTCTTCGTAACTTTCGTCTTCAATAGTCCCGTATTTATGAAACAATGCTACAAGTTCACCATGGCTATAAGGGATGAGTACATCAAGTGCGACAAATTGTAAGAGCAAGTTTTCACTGATGCACGAAAGTAGTTCATCAATACCCTCTCCATTTAGGGCTGATACTCGTACTACAGGTAATGTAGCTGCCTCATCTGGCAATTGTAAGGTAATTTCAGGTGACGAAGCATCTATTTTATTCAATGCCAGAAGCATTGGACGACCTCCAGCACCAATCTCTTCTAACACCTCTTCAACAGCTATAACCTGGCGCTGCATACTATGACTCGATATATCTACGACATGGACTATAAGATCAGCTTCTGCAACCTCTTCCAGAGTAGCGCGAAAGGCAGCTACCAGTGTTGTGGGTAAGCGATGTACAAAACCCACTGTGTCGGTTAGTAAAATCTCTTGTCCCCCCTCCAAGCGCACCCGTTTTGTCATCGGGTCAAGTGTGGCAAAAAGTTTGTCTTCAGCAAAACTTTTCACGTGAGCCAGATGATCTGATTATCCGATGATAATTCGTCTAGTGTCAATGTGACCTTGACCCGTTTTCGTGGAGGGAGCGAATGTGGAAATTCACGTAACTTGTAGTTCATAGGTGACAGGACTCGCATATCCCAGAGAGGAATGCAGCCGCTGTCGATTGTAGTAGGCCTCCCAATACTCAAAGATCGATTGTCGAGCCTGAGATCGGCTCTGATAGGACTGCCGATCGACACACTCGGTTTTCAGAGTGCCGAAGAAGCTCTCCATGAGCGCGTTATCATAACACTCCCCTTTGCCACTCATACTCACCACGATGCCATACTCAGCTAGCAACTCCCGGTAGTCAGGAGCCGTATACTGACTGCCACGGTCTGAATGGTGCAGTAAACCTGGCGGCATCGATGGCGCCGCACAAGCGCCATAGGAGCGGCCTGATCTACCAACCCCTCATCGCGATGGGCACCCATTGCCCAGCCCACCACCATGCGTGAGAAAATGTCGAGCACCACTGCCAGATACAGCCAGCCCACCGCCGTCCAGATCGCCGTGATATCGGCCACCCACTTGGTATTGGGAGCTGTGGCGCTAAACGCACGGTTGAGCAGGTTGGGAGCGACCGGCTGCTCATGCTGACTGTCGGTGGTGCGCGTGCGATGTTTGCGAGGCCTCGCGTTCAGTCCCTGCTCGCGCATGAGCC
>DATMNR010000471.1:0-5266 GCA_035568795.1 Ktedonobacteraceae bacterium | reverse complement strand
TGACAGGGTGAATGGAACTCCACGACGCCATCGACATCATGGTTACGATTCTATTGCCGTCGATGAAGCCGCAGTCACAGGTTACCCGGTAGATGAGCTTCGTCAGTTGCTCCAAGAGGAGAGCACGCGGCGCGAGCGCTTAAGGCGTGAAAGACGACCCATTCGCTATTACTACGAATGTCCCCATTGCGGCAAGGAGTATCCTCGCGCGCGCCGTTATTCCCAAGCTGTCTCATGCAGTAGTTGTGATAAGAGTTATAATCCGATGTTTCGGCTGATGTTACTAAAATAGATCTGCAACAATAGTTCCCTCACCCAATACCCATCACTGACATCTCGGCCACCGATTCCTGCATGGGTACTCTCGTGGGCAGCCTATCAAGTAATTCATTGATATCGGATATCTGACGCTGAAGCCACTTATTGAGATCCTGACGTTCCACTTTCTGGCGTGCCAGTGTTGCTTTTATTCTTCTCTCATCAGATGGCAATGTCAGGGCTATATAAAGAGCTTGCGAGGTCTCACGAACATCCGTAGGAGAGGTGGGAATCGAGGCACTACCCATCTGCTGAAACGCTCCGGCAGTCCGAGAAAGAACCATCACGCCATCACGGAGATTCACAATCGGCCCCTCTTTTGCAACCAGATTCATACCGTCGATGATTGGATTTACTAACAGCACGTCATAATACTGCATTGCGGCGAGCGCTTGTGTACGGTCGTTTCCAAAAAAAGCCTGTATAGGTATCCACTCGTCAGTACCGTAACGCTGGTTAATTTCCTCGATGATTTTCATGACATCTGCATTGTATCTTTTATATTCGGGCATGTTCTGGCGGGAGGGAACAAGGTACGCCAAAAATCTAACCCGTCCCACAAGTTCTGGATGCTCATCGAGCATTTGAGCATACGCCTGAAAGCCTCGCACGATATTTTTTGTCGGTTCAATACGATCCACGCGCATTATCGTCTTTTCACCTAAGAGTGGTAGAATCTTTTCCGCTGCACGTTTTCCGGCTCGGCTTTCAACGATACGACGTTCCTCGGTAACTGAAATGGAAATGGGGTAAGCGCGAGCCTGCGTGCGATGACCTTGCCACCAGACTGCTCCTTCCTCGAAATCAACGACAGCACCGTCTAGAAGTGTGCGAGCACCTTCTAGGAAATTACGCGCATCGCGCTCAGTCTGGAAACCAATGATGTCATTTCCTGTGAGTCCACTATAAATGGCTTGAGCTATATTGCTGGGCAAAAACTGCCAACATCGTATATCAGGCCAGGGGATGTGAATAAACTGTTGCATAATAATGCTTGGATGGCGCTGGCGAATCATCGCGGGAGCCAGGTAAAGATGATAATCATGCAACATGACAATAGGCGTTGTATCCTGACGATCGATTTCAACATTTACAGCGTCGGCAAGTGCGCGGTTGGCAACGTAGTAGCCATTTTCCCATGCATCTTGCAGCTTACTTGCTGATGTAGAATCATCGGTAGGATCGTAGAGATAATGTTGCAAAAACCAGAGTAACGTGTTACAGATTTGTTCGTAGTGCTTACGATAAGCGGGCTTCGGGATGGCTACATAATGAAGTTGCAACTTTTGACCACGCAACGGGGGCTGGAGTAATCCATCATTATTTTGTTGAACTTCTCTAATAGCTAGACGGTCACCTTCCGTCATAGCCATAGCGACCCAGGTGACATCCAGGCGATTTGCAGCGCCAATCAGCGCTGTAATCATTCCACCTGAACCTCTTCGGTGCTTCAGCGTCTTATTTTGGGTGATATGATACTCTACGGGGCCGCGATTCGAAGCAATAATGAGTCGGTTAGCATGTATGAATTGCGTTTGAGGCAATGTATGTAAAGTTAGTGATGTGGGCATGGATCGATCCTTTCTACAGTCACTCACCATCCTCATCTTTGAGGCCTTATCGAGACCAGACAAAATTCCCTTCAGGCTTTCGTGGCCACGAATATGCTGATTCAACGTTTTGAAACAAGAACAAACACATCAGCACATTATGATGCACAATTAAACTTCCCAGGGTATAGTACCACATATTCGGGCATCTATGGGCTAAGTGTCCTGGCTAGATATGACTAATAGGTCAATACCTGTATTGTTTGTCTCCGATAGAGTAATGTATACAACAATGAAAGGGTCTTACTCATGACACGTATAGATAACCGTTCTCAGACTCAACTACGTCCCATACGCCTGACTGTCGATTACCTTGATTACGCCGAAGGCTCGGTATTGATCGAGGCAGGAAACACACGGGTGTTGTGCGCCGCCAGCGTTGAAGAGAAAGTGCCTCCTTTTCTGGAAGGTAAAGGCAAGGGATGGGTAACAGCGGAGTATAATATGTTGCCTCGAGCAACCAATACACGTAATTCACGCGAGCGCGATGGTCGTGTGAGCGGACGCACGCAAGAGATCCAGCGCTTAATTGGTCGTTCATTGCGAGCAGTTGTTGATATGGATGCATTAGGGCCTCGCACTATCACGCTTGACTGCGATGTATTACAGGCCGATGGAGGAACCCGCACAGCATCTATTACGGGTGCGTATGTAGCTCTGCACCGGGCATGTTCGCTGCTCATGAAAAGAGGAGCGTTGACCCTACATCCAGTGCGAACAGCCGTAGCTGCAGTAAGCGTTGGTGTTGTCGGTGGAGAGATCATGCTCGATTTATGTTATCAAGAAGATTCGCGTGCGGATGTCGACTTCAATGTGGTGATGACCGCCGAACATGATTTTATTGAAGTGCAAGGGACTGGCGAGGGTGGTGTTTTTAGCCGCGCGACCATGGATTCACTTGTAAATCTGGCTGAACAGGGCATCAGCGAACTTCTGGAAATTCAAAAGAAATGTATCTAACTCTTGGAGGTACCAAAGTACCTCCAACACTCCAGGCATGCAATTCCATACGTTTAAAATAGTTGAAATGCACAGACATCATTAAAACTACCTGAATGACCTACTAACTTTGTCAGTAGCCGGGACTTCTGTTAGAATTCTCGGCGGAGATGCGAAAAGAAAACGACCTGCGGGGGACCAGCAGCAGAGTCGAGAGGAGCGCAAATTGAAAGTGAAGACAGACCGAAATTGGTTCTGGCGCATAATCGATTTTATCAATCCACTACGTGATCCTAGCCTTACGGTGGCTATCGTGCTGACCTTTATTGTAGAAGCCGGACAACACGACCCATGGTACTGGATTATTGTTATTGCGCTCGTCAACTGGGCAGCTGTGCGGGGAGTTGTCTGGTTGGTAGTCAATTTCTCCTTCGCCTGTGTCTTCTTGTGGAGACGCATCTGGTGGGCCATTCGACACCCTCGTCTGGCCTGGCGCATCATGGATGCTGTTGGGCATGAAGAAATCGTGATTGGTGGCTTCACTTCTCTTTCCGAGGGTATGCTATTGCCGGACGGGTCCAATATTTGGAGTATGAGCCCTGTTCTGGGAGCAAGCGGTATTCACGTGATTGGCGAGTTACCTGCCGGGACCGAAATACCTATGTTGAACATGCCGAACGGACAGATGGCGCCCAACCTGGCAGCGTTTGCAGGCAGTTCTGGTTTCTATCCAGGGACAAATTCCGATGCACTTCCTGGCGTCGCAAATCAAAATACGATGGGTTTCGCTCAAGTTGGTGGTAATGGGTATGCTGGACAGCAGACGTACACTGATTTCCCTCAAGGCTTCCCCCAGCGTTCTTCCCAGGAAGAAGACCGCCTGCGCCAACAGATAGCTTCTCTTACACGTCTGATGGACGACTGGATGCAATTTACAGAGGAGAAATGGCGTACAATCAGCGATAGCCAGCTTGGCTGGAAACCTCTGCGGGGACGATGGGGAAATTGGGACGACATTTTCCAGGATGCCTTTGCAGCGAAAACTTCCGACCCCCTGGCAAAAGCCGCGCAAGCGGCTGGTGAAGCAACTACCAGGCGTTTCGATTTCTCAAAAGAGAAGGGTTCTGCTGCCTCATCCGTTGCCTGCTTCTTGCGCGATATGATGACGCTGCGTCAAAGCCTGGAAATGGTAGATTATCCGCTGGGGAATACTCCCGAGACTCCTTCTGTGCAGCCCGCGGTTCAACCAATGCAAATGCAATATACGAATAATCCTAATGCCATGCGCGGTGGTTTGGGCAACGCTTCCCCCTCTCGCAGCTCGCTCATTCGCCACCCATCACCGATCTATGTTGATGCTGACGCTCAAAAGTAAGAAATGTCATATATGTATACAATTTCACAGCAAGATGTCAGCGTGCGCCCTGAGCTGGAGAGTATGACCGCATATCTGCCTGGAGAATCTCTCGTAGCGTTCAGCGCACGTACCGGTATCCCCGTCCACCGTCTCATCAAGTTAAACAGCAATGAAAGCCCTTATGGACCCGTGCCTTCAGCCACCCGTGCCCTGGGCGATTGCAAATACTATAATAACTATCCCGATAGCGATGCGACAAATCTACGTGCTGCCCTCTCAAACTATATCGGACTTGAAGGATCGCATATTGTCTTTAGTCACGGTAGTAATGAATTGATCAACTTGCTGTGGCATATATTCCTCTCCGTTGGTGATACCATTATCTGTTGCCCTCCGACCTTCTCGCTCTACACGACCATCACCTCATTTTGTGGAGCTACAGTAATAGAAGTAGCCCGGACAAGCGAATTTGAGATCGATGTCGACGATGTTTTGGCAGCTCTCACACCCTCCACAAAGCTGATCGTAATCTGCTCGCCTAATAATCCAACCGGCAATCCTATTGCTGAATCAGATGTACTGGCGTTGTTGGAATCGGGCCGCATTGTCGTGATAGATGAGGCCTATGTAGAATTTTCCCAGCGACCAGGAGGGTTTGCCCACCTTGTGCCGCACTATCGCAACCTGGTTGTTTTACGCTCCTTTAGCAAATGGGCCGGACTGGCAGGGCTGCGCATCGGGTATGGTTTATTTCCAATCTGGATTGCAAACTACATGCTGCAAGCACAGTGTCCATTCGAAGTGAATGTTGCAGGCCACATTGCCGCAATTGAGACACTGACACACCTGGATCAGGCACTTGCCAATGTGCAACGTATTAAGCATGAACGTGAACGGCTCTTTGACATATTGGAACGCCAATCCTATCTCACACCTTTTCCTTCGCAAGGTAACTTCATCTTCGCGCGCCTGGACAATGTAAATGTGCAAATCGAGCAGGTACGCGCTGCTGTTGAAGAATATGGCATCCTGTTGCGCTACT
>DATMNR010000470.1:0-8548 GCA_035568795.1 Ktedonobacteraceae bacterium | reverse complement strand
AAAACCACGAGAGCTATCTCGGCAGGAGAAAAATCATGTCTCACCCTGAGCCATTATCCCAATGGATGGAAACCGTGTCAAGCATGCTGCCGCGCGTTGAGTCGTCCGCAAGCCAAGGTGCTGGCCTATTGGAGCTATGGCATGGTGCTGGCCAGATCGTGTGGCATCACGCTGGTGTGTGCGGCCTTAGCGCTGCAAGTAGACAGCTCGGAGCAGAGTCTGCTGCAACGCTTGCGTGAATGGTGCTATAACGCCGACGACAAAAAAGGAGAGAAGCGGTGCGAATTGGAGGTGGGTACCTGTTTTGGGCCGCTGTTGCAGTGGATTCTGGCGTGGTGGCCTGCGGATCAGCCGCGACTGGCGCTCGCCTTGGATGCGACGACGTTGAAGAAACGGTTTACGGTGCTGGTAATCAGCGTGGTCTATCGAGGCTGTGCTATTCCGGTGGCGTGGAAAGTGGTGGGCGCTGAGCAAAAAGGAGCTTGGCAACCGCATTGGATGAAGCTGCTGGAAACGTTGGAGGACAGGGTGCCAGAGCAGTGGACAGTGCTGGTGACTCTGGATCGCGGCTTGTATGCGTCCTGGCTGTATAGCAAGATTGTGTCGTTGGGCTGGCACCCGTTCATGCGCATCAACAAGCAGGGCAATTTCCGCCCACAAGGAGCAAGCAAGTTTCGCAGTCTGGCTACGGCAGCGCCAGAGGTGGGCAGTGCCTGGTGTGGACAGGTGGACTGTTTTTCTGGAGAGGTGAGCCGCTTGCAGTGTACGAGGCTTTCTCGTTGGGACCAGGGCTATGAGGAAGTGTGGCTGATCGTGACGGATCTCTCACCAACGCAGGCCACAGCCGTCTGGTACGGCATGCGAACTTGGATCGAAGGCGGATTTAAAGATACCAAGCGCGGAGGCTGGGGCTGCCATCAGACCAAGATGGTCGATCCTGAGCGGGCTGAGCGCTTGTGGTTAGCCATTGCCGTCGCGACGTTGTGGGCGGTGAGCGTGGGAGGCGAGGTTGATGCGACCCTACCGGAGAGCAGTTTGGAGGCCTTGCCCCAGACGCATGTGGCCCGTCGCACCGCCACGCAGCGTGCGCGCCCACGTATGGTGAGTTGTTTTGCGCGTGGCATCATTACCATCGTTGGGAGGTTGATCCGAGGTGATAGATTGGTCTTGGGTCGCTTCGTGCCCGAACCGTGGCCAACCAGGCCTTCGGTTCCCACAAAGAAAAACACGAAGACCAAAGCTCATCTGGCTCAGGAGGCGGCTTGATGAAAAACCTACTAGTGAAAGGTGTGGGGTGTCCCCACAATTTCCCTTTTCCATGGGGTTGGGAGGGGTTCCATAGTCTTGGAAATCACTCCATTTTTCTTGACATTTTGTTCTAACTTATGCTACCATGCATCCGGTATTATTGGATCAAAAAGGGATAATCGGAGCAGTATGCATGGCAATTTCTTCCCCCTTTTTCTGTGATTCTTGTGGTGCAGCCAATAGGCCACAGGCTATCTTTTGCTATGCATGCGGCCAGCCTCTCCAGGCCCAAGGGGGGAAAGGCTCAAGCCAAACTACAGGATTGCTTGTTTACAATCACCTGCTCAAACAACGTTATCGCATCATCAGCCAGGTCGGTAAAGGCGGCTTCGGAGCCGTCTATAAAGCTGCTGATCTCCAGTTTGGTAACCGCCAGGTGGCCATTAAGGAGATGAGTCAGAGCAGCCTCAGCCAGCAAGATCTCATCGAGGCTACTGAATCGTTCAAACGTGAGGCGTTGCTGCTCGCCGGACTGACTCATCCCAACCTGCCGCGCATCTACGAGCAATTTACAGATGTAGGGCGCTGGTATCTTGTAATGGACTTTATCGAGGGCGAAACTCTGGAAGAGCATCTTAGCAAGATCAAGGGTGGAAAGTTAGCGGTTGAGAAGGTGCTTGAAATAGGCATCCAGCTTTGTACGGTGCTCGAATATCTCCATATGCGCCATCCGCCAATCATCTTTCGCGACCTCAAACCCGCCAATGTGATGTTGACCATGCACGGACACATCTATTTGATCGACTTTGGTATCGCTCGCCACTTTAAGCCTGGACAGGCAAAAGACACTACTGCGCTAGGCTCAACTGGCTACGCGGCGCCTGAACAATACGGCAAAGCCCAGACCACACCTCGTGCCGACATCTATGCTCTGGGCGCAACCCTCCACCAGTTATTATCAGGAAATGATCCGGCAGACTCCCCTTTCCAATTCGCCTCCTTGCAAGTATCGGGCCATCCTACCCTTGCACGTCTCGAGAAATTGATTTTGCAGATGATAGAGATGGATGCTGGCAAAAGACCGGCAAGTATCGCAGCCATTAAACAAGAACTACAAAGTATCTCCACACAGCAACTGATCGGCAAGACAAATCCCTCGCAAGCGGGACTCCCACATGGTTACCAACCGCCTGCCAAACCACAGATCCTGCGGCGATCAAATGCGTCAGTACCACAACCACAAAAGACGACACGTTATATCTGTAGTGGTCACACCAGTCGCGTGACAGCAGTAGCATGGTCACCCGCAGGTACGCATATAGCTACTGCCAGCTTCGACAAAACGGTACGTATCTGGGATACAACTCACGGTTTTAGCATCATTACATTTCGCGGTCATTGGGATAGAGTACAGGCCGTAACATGGTCGCCAGATGGCAAACGTGTAGCCTCGGCAGGCGATGATGGCACGGTACAGGTATGGGACGCAACGACAGGCAAACAGGTGCTCATCTACCGTGGCCATAGCAATGCAATCAACGCCGTTGCGTGGTCGCCCGATGGCAAACGTATCGCTTCAGCAAGCGATGATAAAAGTGTGCAAGTATGGGACACATCTAATAGCGGATTGATCTTCGTTAATCGCAGCCACACAAAAAAAGTGCTGGCTGTGGCATGGTCACCCGACGGCAGGCGCATCGCCTCTGGCAGTGAAGATAAAAGCGTGCAGGTGTGGAGTCCAAACAAAGATAAAAGCAGCTTCTTTGGCACGCTGCGTCTTACACCCCGCGGTCAAATCAGCTACAAAGGCCATTCCGGTCGAGTAAACGCGCTGATCTGGTCACCAAATGGCCAGCGTATTGCCTCGGTGAGCAATGACAAAAGCATGCAAGTATGGGACGCTACTACTGGCAAGAAATTCATCATTTACCGTAATACTTCGGCTGGTATCAACGGCGTGACCTGGTCGCCCGATGGCAGGTTTATCGCTGCATGCGGCAACAATAAAATGGTGCAGGTGTGGGATGCTGTCACCAGAAATAACGTCTTTACCTATCGTGGCCACACAGGCTACGTCATGTCTGTGACATGGTCGCCTGATGGAAAATTACTCGCCTCCGCCGGAGTAGATCATACAATGCAAGTCTGGGCAACAAGTTAGCCATATGCATGTTACAAGTGATGCAACTGATGCAAACGTTACATTCGAACTACAATAAGGTGTCCAGAAACAATTTGACCCCATTGTCATTCTGAGCGTCAGCGAAGAATCTTGTCGCTTCCCTCACGTGCCACGCTGTATCCCCTCGCATGTCATTCTGAGCGTCGGCGAAGAATCTCGTTGTCCAACGCGTGAGATGCTTCGCGATGCTCTGTATGACGATGCCTAAATTCTTGTTACAAGTGATGCAACTGATGCAAACGTTACAAGTATTACAACAAGTCTGACCTTTACCACAAATCACAAAAAAACCTGTTACAACCGCCACAAGTGCGACATCAGCGACAAGTGCGACAATCGATACATTTGATATAAACGATACAAGTGTTATAAATGTTATAAACGAGGCTACAACACAAACGACATCAAATCTCGCCCCACCAGAATAGTCCCCTCGTACCCCGCCTTCTCAGCCAGCGTTTGCAGCCTCGGTGCATCGATTTTCCTGTAGAGATGCGAGCAGACTATCGTTTTCGCCTGCGATGCCACCGCGAGTTGTACAATCTCATCATCCTCAAGATGGCCCGAATCTATTATGGCTACATCAACCTTATGGAGGAAAGTTATCTCGTGTTCGTGGAAATACGAATCGCCTGTAATAGCATAGTGTTTGTCTCGCCATGCGAAGCGCAATCCATGATTACCAGCAGGTGGAAGACTGGCAAAGTCGAATGCATACGAACCTATTGAGAACTTCTCCCCGGCCACTTCGTGTACAAGAATGTCATACACAGGCTGTTGCAAACCAGGTGCGCTAAAGATATCGATAAAGCCATCGATGATCCGTTGTATGCCGGGTGGTCCGTAAATATGTACATCGGTCGTGCGTGGATTGCGTCTCGACCATGCACCAGCATGCAAAAAAGGAATGAGATCCGAAACATGGTCTGGATGAAAATGAGACACTACAATATGGTTCAGCTCATTATGCTGAATGCCAGCCTCTAGAAGCCGTTGCACTATTCCATGCCCGCAGTCAAAAAGCACTGGCAGAGCATCCAGTTGTATCAGTACACTTGATGCGCGTCGCTCATACTCGAATTGACAGGTTCCAGTGCCGAGGAGAATGATGCTGCTCATAGGTGACACTTTCATCTACTATGTTTGGACATAGGGTTAACCTGCGAGATCGTATGCTTGCTTCAGCCAGGAGATCAATTGTACGTCAACATCATTGATGTTGTTCACTCGAACACGATGAGTGAACAATGCATTGAAACTTGCAGCGGATTCGAGTCGCTCGGTCGTGGGTAGATCTTTGAGTACTAACCCAACATCGATACGCGTTGTCGTCGTCGGCTGAATCATCGCAAACTGTTTCTTCCGTCGCAAGCTCACATAGCCCTTCTTCGGCGCAAGCTCTATGTCATTGCCGAATACATTGATTGTAGTAATGAGTTTATCATGTATAGGCTTTAGATTGGCTTTCTTACCACTATACAAATCATCTACTGGATCACGGCCAGATGCCATAGCAGCCTCGACAATACTCGCTCCGTCGGACTCACGCGCCTTAAGAGCGACGCGGTGCGCTGAGCCATGTGACATACCGTATTGGCTCTTCAACATAGCCACAATTTCAGTGTGTTTCGTTAGGCCGCTATTTCTCACTATGGCTATCCACTCGCTAAGTGGTTTACCATATTTCTCCTCGATATTGCGAATTTGAGCCTCTAAGCCCTCGTCAACAGTACTCATACTCCCTCCATTACTTCTGTAACCCAGTAAATTATTATAGTACATGATATCCACCAGAAAGGAGAGGCTTAATCGCCTCAACTCAAATTGGCTCAACGCCGTTAAAATATCGTGATGAACACATATCGTCCAGCCTCACACCGAGTTGTCGATCATACTTCACTATATCATGTATCGCTAAAAATTTCGCACCAAAGCGTATCTTGGTGGCAACGTTTGTGAGAAACAAAGTGATCCGTTTCAGGCAGTTTGACATACCCTTATTTTCCATGCTACCATGCAATGAACATTACATAAAGTTACCAAATTTGCATAAGGCTGGAACCAGCAGGCTTATTTTCACTTTGCCATGGGGGCAAAGAGGCAGATTATGATTTCTCCTTCTATTTACTGTACCAACTGCGGCACAGCAAATGCACAACAGGCAAAATTCTGTTTTGGCTGCGGCCACGCTCTACAAAGCGGTACGCTCAACGCTCCCGGTTCGCTCACTGGCTTGCTTACTCACAACCAGGAGCTTAACCGGCGCTATCGCATTATCAAACAGGTCGGTCAAGGCGGCTTCGGAGCCGTCTACATGGCTTCCGATCTCTCGTTTGGTAATCGGGTTGTAGCCATTAAGGAAATGAGCCAGAGCGGTTTGAGCCAGCAGGATCTCATCGAAGCAACAAATGCCTTCACACGCGAAGCATTGATGCTGGCCAGTCTGTCACATCCCAACTTGCCGCGTATCTACGAACAATTCACCGAGATGGGACGCTGGTACCTGGTGATGGAATTCATCGAAGGCGAGACCCTGGAAGAGTATGCCAGTAAATCCTTTCGTGGCTATCTTCCCCTTAACGAAGCCCTTGATATCGGAATACAACTTTGTACTGTGCTTGACTACTTGCACACGCGTTTCCCTCCCATTATATTCCGCGACCTCAAGCCTGCCAATGTAATGCGTACTCCCAATGGGCATCTCTATTTGATCGATTTTGGTATTGCACGTCACTTCAAACCCGGGCAATCTGCGGATACAATTGCGCTTGGCTCTCCAGGATACGCAGCCAGAGAACAGTATTCAAAAGCACAAACCCAGACTACACCGCGCTCGGATATTTATAGTCTGGGCGCCACACTTCATCAACTGCTGACTGGAGACGATCCCTCACTGTTGCCTTTCCAATTCGCGCCTTTACAGCGCCAACCCGTACCTGCTGGACTTGAAACGCTCATCATGCAGATGGTCGAGTTAGATGCCAGGGATAGACCATCCAGTATGTCTTACGTTAAACAAGAACTGCAACGCTTTGCGGCTCAATCAACACTGAGACCTGTATCTATTGCGCCGCCCAAAAGTCAACCTTTGTCTCCATCAATACCTTCACCGGTGAAGCCAGCCAGGGCTCCTGTAGCATACCTGAAAGCCGCGCCACCCCCTATCACCCGTCTTGCAACCTATCGTGGCCACTTTAAAGAAGTATACGCAGTGGGCTGGTCGCCTGATGGGAAATACATCGCTTCCGGTAGTGGTGACGAGACGGTACAGATCTGGGATTTTATGCGGGGAACAAACGTCCTGACCTACGGCGGCCATCGCCATAAGGTTGGAAAAGGCCTCGTACAGGCAATAATGTGGTCTCCCGATGGGAAGTACATCGTTTCAGGCTCCTGGGATAAAACTGTACGCATTTGGGATGCCTATACGGGCCATACAATCTCCACCTACCGTAGTTATTATGAGATAGTAGAAGCGGTAGCATGGTCACCTGATGGGAAATACATCGCTTCCGGAAATCGCAACGGAATTGCGCATGTATGGAATGTCGCAAGCGGGAAAAAAATCCGCAATTTTCTTGGACATTGCATAAAAGAGGCCAATCTCGATGTCATGGCATTAGCCTGGTCACCCGACGGTAAACGCATTGCCTCAGCTTCCTGGGACAAGACCGTGAAAATCTGGAACGCGATAAAAAATACTCGCAAGAACAATGATTACTTGATCTATCGCGGTCATAAAGCAGAGGTAAATACCCTGGCATGGTCGCCTGACGGCTCCCGCATTGTCTCTGGAGGGAGAGACAACGTTGTACATGTATGGGACTCTACAAAAGGAGAACTCCTCCTGACCTATCGCCTTCATAATGGCTACATTGTAGGAGCAGCATGGTCACCTGATGGCACACGAATCGCCTCTGCCGGAGCCGACCATACTGTACACATTTGGGATGCCACCACCGCCAAACACATTTGCACCTATACGGGCCATACTGCTCGCGTAAACACAGTGACCTGGTCGCCCGACAGTAAATACTTAGCTTCTGCAAGCAACGATAAGACCGTGCAAATCTGGCAGGCTCCCTAAAACCAGAAACAAAACTTGCACCCCATACCCCCTATGTGCTAACACTATAACATCTGATAGGTTCAGCAGTTGTACCACTGGCGCTAGCTAATGTGAGATTGTTAAGGGCAGCAGCCCTTAACCTGGGTTCGAGGGTATCGCTCTTCAGTATCAGCTAAAGCAGGATTGAAGGGCAGCAGCCTTTAACCTGGGTCCGGGTATCACTCTTCGGTATCAACTGAAGCGGGATTGTTAAGGGCAGCAGCCCTTAACCTGGGGTTTGGGGCTGTGCCCCAACAATTCCTTTTATCTTTAAAGCGACTTTAGTCGCGCGAAAAACAAGCTAAAAGCAAAGATCCACACAAGGAGCACAGCATGCAATTTGACCTCAACGAAGAGCAAATAGAAATCCGCGACATAGTACAACGCTTTACAGAACAAGAAATCACACCACACGCCGAAACATGGGATGAAACAAACCACTTCCCCCGTGAAATCTATCATAAAATGGCAAAACTCGGCCTGATGGGCATGACAACACCAGAAGAATACGGCGGAAGCGCGCTCAGCAGATTATCAAATACCCTCGTGTACGAAGAACTTGCAAAAGGCGAAATGGCAACCGCCGTAGGTCTTTCTGTACATAATATGGTGACCGGCTCGATTGCTCGTTTTGGTAATGCGGAACAGCGCCGTCGCTGGGTATCCAGGCTCGCTTCAGGTGAACTACTGGGCGCTTTCTCTCTCAGTGAAGCCGGCTCAGGATCAGATGCCGCCAGCCTGCAATGTAAAGCAGAATGCCACAACGATATCTACATCCTCAATGGCACAAAATTGTGGGTCACCAACGGCGGTGAGGCCGAAATTTACCTCGTAATGGCCCGTACAGGCGGTAACAAGGGAGCGGCAGGTATTGGCTGCTTCGTAATAGAAAAAGATATCCCCGGTTTTTCCTTCGGCAAGACTGAACGCAAAATGGGCCTGCACTCGTCGCCTACACGCGAACTCATCTTTGAGAACTGCGAGGTTCCAGTTGGCAGCCGCCTTGGAGA
>DATMNR010000469.1:0-3498 GCA_035568795.1 Ktedonobacteraceae bacterium | reverse complement strand
TCTTCAATCAACTGTCGCACATTATCATCTACAAAGGTAACTTTTTGCTTGGAAAGTAGCACAATGAGACGACGTTCAGGAATGACTGATAGAGGTTGGAGCGAGGAGTTCAATACAAGAACGGCCATGAAAGACTTCCTTCCTCTCTGTCGGAACCGATTCCAATGGCAGACAGCGAGGAAGAAGCATGAAATGAGCGAAAGTGGAGGGATGGGATTGACCCGTCCCTTTCTGCTTCTACCGCCGCCTGCAACGACGACCGAACGGATAGGGATTGAAGTCGTTTGCGCGTCCAGGTAGATTTGGCACGATGTGGCATCTCCCGCCCGTCCAATGTTCGACGTATGAACACTGGTAGGCGGCTATCAGATTGCAACATCCAACTATTCTGGATGTTGTTTGTAGCTGATATGCCCGCATCTATGACTCCTGTTTGTATGACACCACTTGTAGTAAGCGATTGTGCCATCCTGGTCGGGGTGAGAGGACTTGAACCTCCGACCTCAGCGTCCCGAACGCTGCGCGCTAGCCGACTGCGCTACACCCCGGTGTTGACGATCCGCGCAAGTGATTCACTGGCCCTATCCAGAGAACCAATTTACATAATAAAAGTGCCTGATTCGTTTGAGCGTTGTTCTTAAGCGACGCTACACGAACTTCACACCTTCCCTGCTTCAAAAGTAGTATATCATACGCTGGCGAGTTTTGACAATAGAGGCAAAAATTGGGTAGCGTATCGATCTCTAAGGGTAGAGGAGGGAACAAAAAGCAAGCTAAAGAGTTTCCGAATGATGAAGTAGATCTTGCAAACATATTCATCACAAGGAGTCTTCAGCAGTATGAGTAAATCGTTTTCCCAAGCAAAGCTAAAGGGAGAAGAGCGTCGACGCTCTTCTCCAAGCCATTGAAACACAGATGCAACAGGTCATCAACGATGGGGTGACCCAGGTGCTCCAGGAGTTTATGGATAGCTATTGCAATTTGGCCATTCCGTGTTGCTGGCCGTAACAGAACTACAGTAACCCGTTGCGGCGCTGTCGGCGGCGGCGTCCTGCTACTGAAACTGGTGAAAGTGGTCGTCCTATCATTCTATCCTCCTCTGTACTGAACAAACGCTCTTATTTTTGCTGCTCAAATTCTTCAACAGCAGCGGATACTTTATCTGGGTGAATGCGACCCTCGGCCAAGAGCTCACCTCCCACATGGAGCAGAGCCTCCTTTAAAGGTATAGCCCAGAGCTGTTCTATCACGAGTATGCCAGCTGATGTATCGTTGGGCATTTGAGCACCCAGTTTTTGCACATCGTCTTCTGTTAAAAGGGGAAGGTCACCTTTATGCCCTAATAACGTCGAGACTTCTTTGAGATCGTCCTCTTGATCCTCGATCTCGGCCCAGTCTACATGACCATCAGCATCTTTGATAACAAACACCAGATCCACAACACGTATCACACCACTCTTAGTGGCTTGTGCGAGTGCTTTCAACACACTCCCATCAAAATTATTTCCCTTAAAAGAGACCGCAATATAATCTATTGGTCCTAGCATACTATCCTCCTTTATTGGAAAGGGGCTGGGAACTCTTTTTGCTCCTAACCTTCTTTCATTTTATTGAAAGGGTTCAAAGCTCTTCTAACTATTATTTTACGTTTCAAGTAAAACTATGTCAAGGACCCGTTAGTACTTAGTACAACAGCGCTGCATCTTTCACCAATTGCATAATGTCTGTGACAAGTGCGGCGGCGATCGCCAAGGGAAAAAGCTCTTGATGGAGCAAGATGCTGCTCAAGCATCAAGTTCACGCACCAGCTTGTCTGCAAGTTCGAAAGAATAGTTTTGTCCGCGATCATGGGGATATACCTGAAACATGTTAGCTACCCACAAGCCTTTAAGTGGAGTGCGTAGGGGAGGAATATGCTCGCGATAGTCTGTGGTGACAATGGGTTGTGCAAAAGGAGCCTGAAAGAGCCAGCTATCCTGAATCCACTCAGGCTCAAAAGCGGAATTTACGCGTTTGAGGTGCGGCAAAAACTCTTTCAGGATCTCTTCTTTGGGCATCTTGAATAGTGGATCATCCATAGGTCGATAGTTGCCAAGATATATGAGATGCCGACCACCATACTCTGAAGGTTGTTGGTAATTGGTATGCTCAACAAGGCTGGTAAAAGGATAGCCCGAATCGCAAGGATTAATCCAATAGCTATCAGTAAGCTGACGATCCAGGGAGAGAATGAGACATTGCGCACCATATGCCTGCCCCCAGTCATAACTGGCTCGATACTCCTCTGGTAATGCTGGTATGAGGCGACAGGTCAAACGGGTTGCCATAGTTGAAATAACTCGATCAGCCGTCCAGGTCCCATTGTTGGTTTGAATCTCCCAGCGATCATCATCGATTGGTTCCACTTTCTCAACACGAGTACCTAGCAGAACTTTTCCACCTGCCTGGCTAATACGTTCTACTAAACGATCATAGAGTTGCTGAAAGCCACCACGCAAATAGCCCAGATAGGTAGTACGATCGTGAAAACGTGCCCAGAACCATGGTAGGGCAATCTGGTCACGCAGTGCTCCAAATTTGGCAATAAACAATGGCTCGAAAATCATACTGTAAGGTCGTTTGCCCATCCATTTTCGCAACCACGGTTCAGCAGTCTGGCCCTCGTAAAGGGCGGAACTGGTTAGTTTGAGGAGGGCACCTACAGCAGCTACCCGCACACGTTCATCAATACGTAAAGGCGAAAATTTCAGTAGTGTCATGGGAGAATCGAGCTGTTGGAATTTTCCGTCGATGAGACATACTGTGCGGGGGTGGGACCATTCCAGCTTGTCTCCTAACCCTAACTCTTGTATAAGTTTGATAACGGTGGTATCAGTACGGAACAGATGATGGTAAAATTTCTCAAGCCAAGCATCGCCTATTTGAAAGCCTGAGGCAAGGCCACCAGCAGTTGTTTCTTGTTCGAAGAGCATTACTGAATGGCCAGCTTTTGTCAGCCGATAGGCTGCTCCCAACCCTAATGCGCCCCCACCGAGTATGGCGTATTGCATGTATATTTATTCCTCACCAATATTTGTTTGAATTTGTTTTTAGCATCCTGGCAATTGTAACACAATCATAGGGATTGAGGGAGGAGTTTTTCCTTATAAATTCATTGAAAGGAAACGATCTTTCGCAAGAGTCCAAACTGGAGGGCGGTCAGTCCGTGGAAGCATTATTCTTCGTAGAATGAGCATTGCCGCGAAGACAGCAATTGTTATCACTGCCTGTAGCTGGCATGCGATGATTAAATGAGCGATTATTTCCTTGAGAGCATGGTATGAAGCAAATCCATAGTAAACATAACCAACAAGTGGGAGGGACTCGAATTTGTTTGAGGTATCCAATGCCACAGCGAAGGACCAAAGGCTCACAGCAACTGGAAAAATGACGAGGAAGTAGCGCCAAAAACGTTGCTGGGCCACGAAGAGCACATGAAAAAGTAGCGCTGCTTCTGTG
>DATMNR010000468.1:0-5403 GCA_035568795.1 Ktedonobacteraceae bacterium | reverse complement strand
ATCTGGCGCAGGCGTCGTTGTCCCTCGGAGAGCACGGCATTATAGAACTGGCGGCCGACCTCCAGGTGCGCTCGAAGATGTTTCGCCTGCCCTTCGGTGACCACCAGTGGCAGTTCCAGCAAAAACGTGGGCGCCTGTTTTCGTTTGCCCATGAAGCTCTCCCGCACTCCTTTTCTTGACTAGAACACGTATTCCAATACTAGCAGACCTGCCGGTCTTTGTCAATCACCGTGCGTACGACTGCGCTGCTTCTCCCCGCGTCCCCCCGCTTTCAAAGGAACGGCGGTTCATCCCCGGCATGAATGTCTGGGAGCGAACCGCTCAGGTTTCTGTAAAAAAAGCAATAGGCTAAATGGTAAACAGGCAGTGAAATAGAAAAGAAGAGAGTTCCAGAGGCCTTAAAGAACTTCTGGAACCCTCCTTTCAATAGCTGATTCTCTAACCCAATGCAGAGATATTGCCAGCTACTATAAGACTGTTTTCGGCTGCACATGGCAACAAAGCATTGGCGCCAATTCCAGCTTGGGCGACATAGAACTTTCCAGTAAAGGCATTTCCTAGCTTTGCATTCAATGTATGTTGAATCTGCTGATTGTAGCTGTTCAGTGGGAATGTGAACAAGTTGAAAATGCTGAGATTCGTGCTTGACACATTGAGCACCAGATTTCCACCTGCTGCTCCAGGAGTGACAGCTGTATCAGCAGTACCAATATTGATGCCGCTCCAATAGATATCAGATAGGATATGAATATTGCCACCCTGAACGACGATGCGGACGTTTTTAGCTGTGAAACTGTTGCCAACAGGCATTGTACCAATGCTATTGCCTATTGAGGATAGCGAAGTCGCAGGCACTTCGATAAAAGAATTGATATTACCCGCTAACAGATTCTTACTCATTGTGGTTGAAGTGTATGAAGTGAGGCGTTGTAGCTGTGAGGAGGTTTGCCCTAAAGCAACCGGAAATTGCAGGTTTAAGGCCAGCGCTGAACTACCACATCCAGGTGTTGAATATACTGAATTCAGATAGCCAAGAGGCATGTGGAAGGTTGTTAAAGGACCATTGACAAGCGATGGTCCACCGCTAATAGGAGTTGCGCTTACCTCTACAGTTGATGAATTTTGCACGCTGAATTTGATGAGTGAACTCGAGGTGATGGCCTGTGGATCACCTGGATAGAGGCTGAGGCGCAGTCTCATTGCCAGGCCACCTTGTTGCGGATAGAGACTCACGAGCGCAGCAGATGGTTGAATAAGTGTGGTCGCCATCTCTGTGGCCCAGCCTTGATCCCTGGCAGGTAATGTGCTCACAGCGTTAGAAATTGCTGCGTTAACGGCACCAGGAACCTGCTGGTCGATGCGGTTCTGAAATGTAGATGCAAGGCTAGCTGTTGTAAGATAAACAATTGCGTTAAGAGATGAACTGTTTGCTTGATTTGGTGTTTGTGTGGTGTGTCGCGCGGCGCTGTTGGATGCCAGGGCGGGAGTCATGATGGCGACTCCCAGAACTAATACCGCCAGCACCAGTATCCAACCCACCCGCAAAATGCGTATGTACTTCATTGTTTTCTCCTTGAGAATATGGCCTAGCTGGGAAAGAGTTTATTGATATCAACAGGACCTTTAAAACATAGCGCTGTTGGGGTAGGTTGAGCAGCAACGCCTTCAATCGGCGGCGCTTTGATCAACAGCACAAGCATTTCAGTTCCTCCACCACAGACGATTGATCTACTGGTATGCACAGAGATAATCTGCGCGTTCTTCAGTTGAATATGTAGCGAAGGCATTAGTGAGCTAAGAAGTAACTGATTTAAGGCTTGCTCCATGTGCCCAGCAGCCGTGGAACCTGCATCTAAGCCGTCGCGTTTCAGGTGCAATACATGTAACGTGATATTCTGTTGCTGATTCACACCAATGGTGCTATCCAACTCAACCGGCATAACACGGTTAATACCACTCGCATTGATATGCAGGTTTAAGGTGAGGACAACACCGTCACCTTGAACAGGTATAACCTTCATATCGGTTATTGTTCCCTGGTTCAAACCAAGCTGTGAGGTGAAAAGTGTGCTCAAAGCGGTTTGATCCAATGCAAGCTCTATCATACGTGGTCCAGAAATCGGTGTAGCTGTCGGAGCTTGCGTTGAGCCTGCCGCAGGATTGCTGGCACTACCTGTTGTGTTACTTCCAGACGACTGCCACATAAAAGCAGCAAAAACCCCTCCCAACACTAAGAATAAGACAAGCGCAATGCTGGCAATGGCAATGAGTAAACGGCGACGACTTTTAGGCTTGTTATTATCACTACCTCCGTTCCCGCCATTATCAAGTACAGGGGGAAGGGGTGGAGGTGCATCTGCGTAAACATCATCATGTGCATCAGAGGTAGCAAGGAAAGTACCCGCCGCGGAAGCAGCAACCGGGATAGTATCCTCTACATTCGGATCGGCTTCAGGTGGGGTGACTTCAAGCGGGTCATTAGTGGCGGTTGCCAGCGATTCTACTGGCGCTTTGTTTCCCCACAAGAAGAAAGCCGGAATAATCGCAAAAAGACTAAGTATCATAGTTGCGAAGAAAACAGCGCTATAAACCGAATGTGCCGAGATGATCAGGTGGTTCGCATACTGCTGCGACCACTGTGCAAACTGGTCAGTTGTAGCTGTCGCAGGTAGCGAAGGGAATTGTGAAGCCAGTTGCTTGAAGTAAGCCAGTGCCCACGATGTCAATGCTGCCAGGCCAAGCATCATACCGACCATACGCAGCGAAGTCACTATAGCTGCACCCATTCCTGCCTGTGTAGCACGTACGGCTTTTATGGCAGTTGTGCTGATAGGCGCGATTACGAGGCCAAAGCCTAATCCAGTAGTAACGGTGCTGATCGTAATTTGAGTCCAGTCAACATTCATAGGCCAGCGACTCATCAGATAGAATCCTGCGGCCACGAAGAGTAGGCCTAGCACGCCTGTAAATCGACAGGAAATGCGACTTGAGAGCCAGCCACCCAGCAAAGCTCCAACAGGAATCATAGCTGTGAGGCGCAGCAGCGCAAGTCCACTGACAAGTGGTATATCTGCTTCGTTTATATGCCGGCTAAGTACTGTGTCGACGAAAAGGGGAATGTTGGCCATCGCGATGATAAGTGCTGCCCCGACAAACAGGCTCACCAACGAACTCGCGCTGAAAGGTAAGCGTTTGAAAAGCGATAGATCGACAACAGGCCAGCGCCTTTCTTGAACGAGCCTTAAGTGCATGAACGGAAAGCGCCTGGAGAGCGATAAGCGTGGAACACGCCAACGTGGTATCAGCTCAACAACGATAAAGGCAATCAGGAAAACAAAGGCCAGAATTAATGAAACAGGATTATTTTGCGGATTTGCACTGTTAACTGCAGTTGGACCAAGTTCGGTCCCTTGCTGGGCCAATCCAAGGCTCAGACATGTGAGCATCAGCCCTAACAGGATCGCGCCAAGCCAGTCGATGCCTTCGTGCAAACGTTTTCCCTTTGGGATGAGAAACCAGGCAGCGATCATCAACGCTAAGACGATTGGTGCATTGAAGTAGAAGATATAAGTCCAGCCAAGGTGCTGAACAATGAGAGCACCATACAGTGGCCCCATTACACCTCCTGCTTCGGTAACAGCGCCAATAATACCTAGCGCCAGAGCAAGTCGCTCTTTGCCATAGAAATCACTGACGATGGCCATCGCTACCGGGACAACAGCGCCTCCTCCAATAGCTTGAATAAAGCGAGCGGCGATTAGCAAAATTAAGCCGGGGGAGGAAACGTCTATTCCGAAGTTACTCAGGAAGCTTACATCAACGATCTGACCAAGCGTTGGTGCAAGGCCGCACAGAATAGAGCCGAGGCCAAAAATGCTTAAGCAAAGCAAAAAGATACGGCGGCGTCCATAAATATCAGAGACGCGTCCCATGAGTGGCATGGCGATAATGAAGCCAAGCAAATAGGCACTAATAATCCACGCGGCATGATCAAGTTGCGTAAATGGGATGTTAATACCGGGATCGGCGATAATTTTGGGCAATGCTGTGACAACAACTGTCTGATCGAGTGCCGTGAAAAAGACACCAATACACGCAATAATAAGCGCTGCCAGGGCTACTCGCCTCTCACGCTTGCTGGTTACATGCTGGTCGGGTGAAGTAAGATTCTTGAACGAATTTGTGATTTGCTCTGGTATGGAGTGATGTGCGGTAGAGGAACTGTCAGGTGTCCTTTCGTTCATCCCTCCGGAGCCTTGATCGTCAGGGACTGTTGACATGTTTGCGAAGTCGCGTTTATGCAGACTTGCAGATGTCTCCTGGTCATCTTCTAATGTATACATCTGACCCCCAAGTTAAAGATAAGAACTGCCTTTCATCCTGCCTAAGCCGAAAGGCTAGACGCGCTAGCGTCGTTGGCGAGATGAATTAAAACTGCCTTTCATCCTGTCTGAGCCGTAATGCCAGGCAGGATGAATAAAAAAACCAACGTATTTTTGTTAAAATGATTGATATTTATATTTGTGGAGCTGAGATGGCGGTGTGCTCATTGTAGCCAGAAATGTTAAAGGTGCGTGAAGTTTGCGAAGTATCGCTTTTTGCTGCCTGACCAATTACGCTCAACTGGTAAGGCAATCCGTCGGTTTGCCCGGCACATACGCTCGTTTGTAGCATTGTGCCAGCCGGGACACCCCCTCCTGTTAAGAATGCCAGATATTTCGCATCTAGCGAACCGTTTACTCGCCAGCACGATATGCCGTTAACAGTGTCATCAGTGGGTCCAGTTACATTTTGTAACTTACTACTAAGAGAGATAATACCGGTGTCAGGGTTTGTAAGCGTGCTCGCATTCAGCACACCTTTCACCACGCGCCATTGGCCCGTAATGGGGTCAGTGAGATATTGGATATTGCCAATACTGATGAGTTTGACTGTAACAGGCTGGCCCGAAAACAACACGTTAGCCTGAGCCTTCACTTTGTCAGGCATAATGACATCACCGTCAGCCGAGCGGATTTGTATCTGACTACCAGATGAAGTACCCAGGTTGTCTACTTTCATGGTTACATGAAAGGAACTGACCTGGCGGAAGTTTTTTTGTAAAGTAGTAAGTACCTGCTGGGCGGTTGGTTTTGGGACTAGATTACTGGCGCTCGCTGTGTTTGAATGCTGCCATGGCGGCGTGCAACCTACAATTAATAGAGCACTTGCAATAGTGAGAATAGAACAAATCAGTGCACGACGAATCGAGATATGGAATGAAGTCATTAAGGGTGCCTCCCCAAAGATAATCAATAGAAAAAGTCTTGCTGAAACAAATCAACGCAACTTGCAGACCCTTTGGGGTAATGAAGCAGTGGGAGCTTGATGATGGTACTTTATGGCATAATGTGGAGCATTTAT
>DATMNR010000467.1:0-6515 GCA_035568795.1 Ktedonobacteraceae bacterium | reverse complement strand
CTTGCGCCATACGGCGGCAAATGGCCGAACCGATACCGCCCGCAGCACCAGTTACCAGTAACACATGGCGAGCAAACTCACGTTCTGGGGGTGCCAACTTGAGCTTGTATTGTTCCAGCGGCCAATATTCTACAGCATAGCTCTCGGCATCGTTCAAAGAGATGAAACCACCACATGCTTCTGCGCCACGCATGACCGCAATTGCCCGGTGGTACAGTTGAGCGGAGACATCAGCCATAGTAGTATCTTTACCGGTGGTGAACATCCCCACGCCGGGAATCAGGATCACGCGCGGGTGTGGATCAGATACGGCATCGCTCGCACGTTGGATAGGCAAGGAGGCATCAGGATCAAGGTTTTGCCGCTCGTTTGCCTCAAGATAGTGTCGATATTTTGCAACATACGCCGTCACACCTGAGCGCAAGGAGTCTACAAGTGTCTCATTACCCTGGTCTGGCTCCCAATCGACGAGCAATGGCCAGGGTTTAGTATGAACCAGGTGATCAGGACAGGCTGCTCCGATCCTTGTCAGGCGTAATGCATCCTGGCTGTTCGAGAAGGTAAGAATATCCTCGCCATCTTCAAAGCGCAGAATCTGCCGTTTTTCACCTGAAACCAGCCCGCGCAGGATAGGCGCGACCTGTGCTGCAACGGCGCGTCGCTCCTCTGCTGAAGGCGTGGCGATACGAACTCCGCCAAAGACCGCCCTGCCTAAGTGGGCGATACGTTCCTCAACATAGTTGCGTGCTCGGATGATTGTTTTCAACGTAGAGGCATAGCAGACTTCGTCGGTCTCACCCCAGGTTATTAAGCCATGTTTCGCGAGAATGACAAGCTTCGCACCTGGTTTGGCACGTAGAGCTAGCGCAACCTCGCGTGCCAGTCCAAAGCCGGGGCGGCGGTACGGAATCCAGATCAGGTCATCGCCGAAGCATTTCCATGCCAGTGCCTCGCCATCTGCTGCACAGGCGAAGTAATTCGTCGCATCTGCATGCGTATGATCAACATGCGCAAACGGCAGAAACCCATGCAAAAGAGTCTCAATGGAAGGCCGTGGGCGACCTGGCTCAAAGAAGCAGTGCGCGAGGTAGTCCACCATCTCGCTGTCACTCATACGCTCGCGTTCTAATATAGGAAGTACGTCATCCAGATACAATCCAGTAAAAGAAGCTTCCGTGACAGTTGCCAGATCGGATCCGGAACCTTTCACCCATAGAATACGCGCCTGGCGACCACGAAAATCAACCTCATCAGCCTTCGCAGAGGTGTTGCCTCCACCCCAGTTGCAGATTGATCGGTCCGCTCCCAGCTTGCGCGAGCGTGCGACCAACTGCATAAGTGTTGTTGGAGGAGATATATTTGTCATAGTATGAAATCCTTCATCGTCAAAAAAAACATTCTTTAGCGAAGCAGGCAGAGGAGAGACGCGATAAAACAGGCTCCTACGCACCCGGATAACCACTTGATGTTGCAGCAGCAATCCGTTCACGGGTGACGCGCTCAGCGTAGCCGCTTGAGCGGAACGCCGCAATGGGATCGGAGTCAAGTCCCTGGCGTACACGGACCTCTGAGAGTAACGGGCGCACATCTGTCTCATATGCTGTCTGAAGCACACGATACGCTCCCAGCACATCACCGGATTCCTGGGCTTCTCGTAGCGCGGTCCGATCCACCAACAACGCTTTAGCATAAGCCATTTGAATATTAAGAACGCTCTGAATCATGGCCTCGATCTTCGGCTCGATATTATGCGACTGGTCGATCATATAAGCGATTCGACCGGCATTGGCATTGCCATCGACACTCGCGCCTACGATCTCATTGAAGATGCAGAACAGATCAAAAGGGTTCTGTGAACCGACGATCAAGTCATCGTCGGCATATCTGCGGTCGTTGAAATGAAAGCCGCCAAGACGACCTTCATCAAGCAATTGCGCAACAATCTGCGCAATATTGGTGCCCTGTGGATGATGACCAGTATCCACCAGCACCTCCGCCTGTGGACCAAGTTTTTGTGCCATGAGCAACGACGTTCCCCAGTCCGGGAGATCCGTGGAATAAAACGATGGCTCGAAGAACTTGTACTCGATTAAGAGGCGCATACCGGCGGGTAAAGCCGCGTAAATGGCCTGCAAGGAATCCAGCAGTCGACGGCGCCGCCGGAGTAGATCATCCTGTCCGGCATAATTCGTGCCATCGGCAAGCCACAGGCTAATAATATTCGATCCTACTGATTGCGCAATCTGTATGCATTCGATGACATGCTCGATTGCTCGCTGTCGCACCTGCTTGTCAAAATGGCACAGGCTGCCAAAACGGTATACATCGTCCTGAAAGAGGTTCGGATTCACAGCCCCAATATGCAGGCCGAGTTGCCCCGCATATGCCTTCACTGCATGCCAATCATCTTCTTTGTCCCAGGGAATATGAATAGCGACGCCGGGACAGATACCAGTGACCTTCTGCACCTGGGCCGCGTCTGCCAGCTTCTCGCGCAGATTGCTCGCTGCCCCAGGCCAGTGAAAGACCTTGAAGCGCGTCCCGGAATCGCCATAACCCCACGAGGGGGTCTCAACGCTGAATTGTTGAATGGCCGTGATAACGCGATCGAGAGCGATACCTCGCTCGAGAAAGCGATTTTCGAATTCTGAACTCAAGTATTCACCTTCGCCTAACTATTGCTGCTTATTGTGTTAGGATAGATTTGTTGCCTCGATGAGTTTTCCACAAACTGATGTAAGCTCCGTCCCTTGAATTTCATGAGATAAGCTCACTTTACTGCCCTGACGGGCTACACTTTCCGCGCACCCGTATTTTAATCGAGATGAAAAACTTCTTCAAGAACAGGTGGGAAACCCGTATCCGCTTCGGTTTCGCGGATTAAAATATCGCTCATTTGGGCTTCCCAGCGTTCACTGGCACGGCTGGCTGCCATGATCTCCAGATAGCGCTCAAAATTGTCGACCTCCATGTAAGCAAACAGTTCTGTGTCGCGCAGATAGATGGAGTAGTTCTGGCACCCTGCAAGTTTGAGATCTGTCTGTAACTCTGGCCATACTTGCTTGTGACGCCGACGATACTCTTCCTGTGTCCCTGGTTTGATCCTCATTATAAAAGCTACGCGCTGCATAGAATTGCTCTACCTTTGCGAGCCAATCGCGGGAGGATATGCAGAGAATCGGCCTTCTTTGTATACCCTCCCCGAAAAGGCGAACAAATGAATGAACGAACCTAAAAGTTAAACTGGTCGATGTTGGCACTGTTGAAAACGGTTGGTGGGCCAAGAAGGACCACATGATTGGCGCCAATTGTATAGCTACCTAGCTTGCCAGCCGTGAACGTGTCACCGACATTCCCCTGGATCTTCCCTTGAATGAGCAGAGCCGCGACATAGTAGGCCAGGTAGCCCAGATCAGCGGGATTCCACAACTCAAAACCCTTGATTGTGCCATCTTTGACATACTGGCGCAACTGATTCGGTGTGCCAAGACCTGTCAGAGCCACCGTTCCGCCTTTCTTCACCGACTCAAGCGCACGAGCCGCAGCAGCGATACCCACCGTTGTAGGAGAAATGATCCCCTTGAGGTTTGGGTACTGCTGTAGCAAGGCCAGTGTGTCGTTAAAGCTGGTCTGGTCATCGTCGTTCCCATAAGCGATCTTAACTAACGTCATGTTCGGGTATTTCGTCAGCTCTTGCTTCATGAAGCCAATCCAGGTGTTCTGATTCGCGGCCGTGCTGGATGCGGAAAGAATGGCAATCTGGCCTGTGCTATTGATTTGCTTAGCCAGCAAAGCTACCTCGCTGCGGCCAATCTGTTCGCTATCTGCCTGGTTAATAAACACATTGCGCGCGTCTGGCGCTACATCAGCGTCATAACTCACAACCTTGACCCCCTGAGACATTGCCTGTTTCAGTGCTGGCGCAACAGCATTGGGATCATCTCCCGAAATGACGATGGCGCCGGTATGCTGCTCGGTAAGAGTCGTGATGAACGGAACCTGTGCAGCAGCATTTGCTGAGGACGGGCCAACCTGCTGGAATTGTCCACCAAGGGCTGTAGCGGCCTCCTTACCTCCCGAGGCGGCGGTATCAAAATACGGGTTGTTGATCTGCTTGGGCAGGAAGGCGATAGTCAGCGAACTGCTAGAGCTCGAAGTGGCACTCGGAGTGCTGCCCGCAGAGGAGCTACTTCCACTCCCACCGCAAGCAGCGAGCGTGAAAATGGTAAGAACTATGAGTCCAAAGCTTAGTGTTGAAAACAGCTTCTTCACTGTTTCCCTCCTTTACGTTTGTTGAGAACTACCCGCGACAAGACGCCTACGGGCTATAACGTCCTGAATGCGCCGGGCTACGTTGGGTCCCAGCACAGAGAGGATCAACAACAAGCCAATTGCGAGACTTTGGATATCACCGCTGATATTTTTTAGACCTAACACATTCTGTAAAATAGCGACAATGAAAATGGCCAGCACTACTCCCAACAATGAGCCACGGCCCCCAAATATGTTGACGCCGCCTAGCAAGACAACCGTCACGACATAAAGTTCGAACCCTAACGCATTATCCGGTCGAGCACTGGATAGGCGCGCGGTAAAAATCACTCCGGCTAGCGCCGCGATCAATCCGGAAAGCATGAACAGTGTCAATTTCACCCGGCTCACATTGATCCCAGAAAAGCGCGCTGCCTCTTTGTTATTGCCCATGGCGTAGATTTGCCTGCCCCATCTACTTACATGTAACACCACCCCAAAAATCGCCACCAGGATAGCAAAGATCAGAAACGACCAGGGAATCTCAGTGCCCGGGATAGAGCCAAATCCCAAATTAGTAAATGAGGTTGGAAAGTCGCTGACCGCCTGATCGCCCAGAACAACAAAGGCCAGACCGCGATAGAGGGCGAGCGTGCCTATCGTTATGACCAATGAGGGTAATGCGAGCTTTGTGACGAGAATACCATTAAGGCATCCCGCAATAAGCCCAACCAACAGTGCCACTCCTATCGCTAGCCACATAGGATGTCCTGTCTCCCAGAGTAAACCTAGCACGACACTTGAAAGACCCAGCACTGAACCAACTGATAAATCTATCTCGCCTGCGATGATGATCAGTGTCATCGGTAGAGCCATGATGGCTATTTCCATAGTGTTACTGGTAAGTGCATTGAAGTTAAATCCACTCAAGAAATAGGGTGAAAGTACACTGCCGATTACAACACTGATCAGAAGCAGTATCACAAGCAGAGCCTCCCAGGAAATCAGGAGCGATTTGAGTCTTTTCATGCTTTCTTCCTCCTGGTGAGGATGGTTCGCTGTAACCAGCGGGTGATAAAGGCATCAAGTATCACTGCAACGAGGATAGCCGCGCCATAGATCGCCTGCAACCAGAACTGGGAAATGTTCAGGATGTTTAAAGCGTTTTGCAACGTTCCCAATACGATTGCACCCAGCACCGCACCCAGGATAGTGCCCGAGCCACCGAAAATATTGACACCGCCTACAACAACTGCAGCTATGACCTGCAATTCCAGACCTGTGGCATCTGTCGCGTCTACAGTGGCAAAACGCGCACCCCAGAGTACTCCTGCTAGTCCACAGAGTAACCCGGAGGCGGCGAACGTTGCGAAAACAAGCCAATCCCGGCGAATACCAATCATGCTAGCTGCTTCGGGATTGCTGCCTATTGCATACAACTGACGTCCTGTAGGTGAGGCATGCAGATAATAACCGACGATGATTGCTATCACCGCAGCGATGAGAATCAAGGCTGGAATTCCAAAGATCTGGGTCGTTGCCAGAGCAAGGTAACTGCTGGGCACATCGGAGGCATTGACCTGAGTGGTAGTGTTGGCAGCGAAAACAAAAACCAGTCCACGATAAGCATAGAGGGTACCCAGCGTTGCTACAATTGCTGGAACGCGCCCGAATGAGACGACCAGCCCATTGATCATTCCAAGTACCAACCCCAGAGCACAACCCAGTAGAATGCCCAGCAGCAGATTGACGTCAGGTAACTGCTTAAAGAAATAGGCTGTGACAAAGGCAGTAACGCCTACCATTGACCCCACTGACAGATCCACGTTGCGCGTTAAGATCACCAGTGTTTCTCCTACAGCGACGATCACAAGAATGGCGATGGAGAGCAAAATCTGCTCAAAATTGTCGATGCTCAGAAAGCGCGGAGCCTGGATCCCGACAAAGAGAATAATGAGAAGCAAGACAACCAGAAGACCTAGTTCACGCACCCTGTTGACCAGTCGAAATAGACGTGCCTGGCTTACTTGACCACGCTGCCTGGCCCGCTCCACGTCTTGACTCGTAGTGGTCATGCGATCACCTTTCCTGTCCTGTAGCGGCGAACATTACGCGTTCCTGAGTCGCCTCTGACCGTGTGAATGTGCCAGTAAGATGTCCCTCGTGTAGAACAATAACTCTGTCAGCCATGGCGAGCACCTCTGGTAGCTCACTTGAGATCAAAATAATCGCAAGGCCCCTTGCAGCCAGGTCTGAAATAATAC
>DATMNR010000466.1:0-2716 GCA_035568795.1 Ktedonobacteraceae bacterium | reverse complement strand
CGACATATATGGACCTGTGGGTACCAGCTATGTTATCGAGGGGTTGAGGCGTATTGTCCCTGAACTCCCGTTTCCAATACAAATTCACGAATTGAGTGGAGGAGAGAATTTCCAGCTTCCAGGAGGGTTACACGGTTCCTGTGCCGCTGCTGCGCATGGTGTGCCTTGCCTGGCCTATCGTTTTGAATTAGAGCGCAAACCTGCTTTTCTGCCTGAACAAGCACAGGCTCTTGGATTACCGGTGCAACTCTGGTCAAGGTTACAGCATGGCGAGACGCTCGAATTCAATGGTCAATTGATTTCTCCTGCTGAAGTGCTTGGCCCCCCCCGGCGGGGTATTTCATTGGCATTCATTACTGATACGAGACCTACAAAACAGCTTAGTGCGTTTGCGCATGATGTTGATTTGCTGATCTGTGAAAGTATGTATGATAATGCTGAGGATTTGCCTCTGGCAAAGGCGCATGCGCACATGTTGGCGGAGGAGGCTGCGGGAATTGCCCAGAGTGCTGGCGCGCACTCTTTGCTCTTAACGCATTTCAGCCCGAAGATTACTGATCCCCTAGGGCCTGAAAGA
Source organism: Ktedonobacteraceae bacterium (assembly GCA_035568795.1). Lineage (GTDB taxonomy): Bacteria > Chloroflexota > Ktedonobacteria > Ktedonobacterales > Ktedonobacteraceae > DATMNR01. Next base: position 2,139 of record DATMNR010000466.1, on the reverse strand, counting down.
GCTGCACTGAGCGTGTTTGCGAATGCTCGTGCCGCTAGAGATGGTATGGTTGTTACGTTGGAGTATAACTCGTAGGCGCTTTGGAGAGGGCAAGCCTTTAGATTTCAGCTCGTTCGTTCAGAATTTAACTGCAACGGTGAGCACTTACTTGTCATCCTTCGCTGGCGCTCAGGATGACAGATGGGGAAGACGCTCAAAATGGCAGGGGTATGCCGATTTGTCTCGCTAATAGGCATCGACCTAACCTCATTAGAGGATTACGTAGCGACAAAGAACGGGTGCCCTGCCCCTCCCCGCGGGCGACCATAAAGGCCCACCGCCCCGCCCTACACAACCCTCGCCCCTACGGATGATGATAGGCTTTTCTCAGGTTGATGCCTGTTGGGAGAACGATTCATCTCGCTTAAGAGGCTTCAGGCAAACCCTGGGCGGCATCTCTTGAATTGTCAGATCTCATTTGTTCGTTAAAGGTCGAATCGATTAATTGCAGGTAGCCTTTATTCTTCAGATGCAGATCAAAGAAATCCAAAACCCTGGTCACATATGCCTCGCGATCTTCGAAGTACGAACCACAGTGATCAGCATCGGGTATAAGCCAGAGTTCTTTCGGTTCTTTGGCAGCTTCGTAGAGCAATGTGGCATCTTTGGGATCTACAATCGAATCTCTTCCACCGTGAATGATAAGGATAGATCTGGGTGAGATGAGAGAAATTTCACGTAAAGGTTCAACCTGGCGAAAACGGTAGCCTGCACGCCACCATAGCATGTAATCGGCTATCCAGGCAAAAGGTGCGGATGGCAGGTGAAACGTACGATGGAAATTATACTCTACGACCCCACGATGAGTAGCAAATGAGCTATCTACCACTAACGCCTCTATATCGGTGTTGCGAGCGCTCGACATAATAGCGACTGCAGCTCCCATTGAATAGCTTAAGGCACCAAGTCGATTCTGTGGTGCGCGCTCCTTGGCATAAGCGACTGCCCCTAGAAAGTCATTGATCTCGCGATAACCGAGAGTCACTGGTGCGCTGACGGCATTGCCATGCCCATAATACTCGAAAACCAGAACATTATAGCCAGCTCTCCACAAATGGCCCCCAATGCCCAGGAACTCAGCCATTCGCGAACGAAATCCTGGACAGACCAGTAAAGTGGAGGTCGCGCCGGGACAAGATATATAATAGCCGCTTACATTATGGTCTCCGTGAAGTGAAGGAAAAGTGACTGCTTCGGCTGGTAAACCAAGCTCATAAGGACTGAAAGTATACTTGTCAAAGTGATTTAGTTTCTTAGGCCGAGTAATTGTTTCTACGACAAAGAGCGCTCCGGCAAGCAGCAATCCTAGTATTCCGATGCTTCCGCTCAAACCACCGAACAAGATTCGCTTCATTGAGAGGCGGAAAGACCTAAGATTCTGTAAAAACACCATTGAAGTCCTCAATCTTTCTAGCGCATGTTTATCATGTAAGAACGATTATCGATAATGTTTGTTCCTAAAGTTGGTGTGAAATAGTTAAGCTCTCCTTCTACACATTATAACGTTTTGACAGGCTAAATTATGCCTGCTTCTTTAAGTACGTAATAAAGTCGAATTGGGTTCCAAGACTTTTGAATCAAAACAATTCATTCCTTCTGATTATGATAATGATAAAATTTATATATTGGATTTATATCAGAAAATGAGTTACAATGAGTTTACGAAGGAATGGGAGAAGTTAGGAGTGGTGGTGGTGCTCATGCGAACAAATGCGACAGGTAACAACTCCACAGATTGATTTGATTCATCATCAAAATCATGCACTGCGTCTCTTACTACTTAAGGGGCGTAGATCTTTGATGTTCAAAAAAGCAGGTTTCATATAATGGATACACATTCTTCCAGCCAACTGCTGACGATTACAGCGCAGGCAGAGTCAAAACTGATAGAAGAGATTTCTCAGGATGATCGGAACAAAACACCAGATACAAAAGAATTTACATCTAGCATCATTGGGTGGATACTTCGAGGTGGCGTGATCTTGAGCGCGGTAATCATTTTGTTCGGCTTAATACTTCTGTTAGTACAAATAGGGGAGCAGCCGGGATTTGAGGTTGAACCACTTTTGTGGAGTCCCTACATATTAGGGCTAACTCACT